>NZ_JBARCR010000198.1:0-7054 GCF_049794275.1 Trebonia sp. | reverse complement strand
TGGGGTGGCCCTGTCGCCGAGCGCGGTGCGGGCGGCATCCATGAACTCGCGGCAGTTGCGGTACCGGTCGGCTGGCTGCCGACGAACATCGCCTCGGTCTCAGGGGCGAGCGAAGCCGCTTTCTCGTGGGTGAGTTCCCCCGGATAGCCGTTCGGTGCCGCCGCCGGCGGCTGAGCCGGGTAGGCAGGTGCCACTGGCGCCGCCGCGTAGCCAGCGGGGGACGCCGCCGCGTAACCGGTCGGCACCGGCGCGGACGGGGCGTTCCGGACGCCCGGGTAATCGACGGCCGTGACGCCGAGGCCCACTTCCGCTGGCGTGTAGCTGCCGGGTGCGGGGCGTTGTGACGGTGGGGTAGCCCTGTCGCCGAGCGCGGTGCGGGCGGCATCCATGAACTCGCGGCAGTTGCGGTACCGGTCGCCTGGCTGCTTGGCGAGCACCCTGGCGAACACCTCGTCCACCATGGGCGGCAGATCCGGCCGCAGCAGTGTGGGCTGCGTTGGGAGTTCTTCGACGTGCGCCCAGATGATTGCGGGAATCATGTCCTTCTCGAACGGCACCCGGCCGGTCAGGCACTCGTACAGCACGCAGCCCAGCGAGTACTGGTCGGCCATGCCGGCCAGGCCGGCCACGGACGGACCGCGGATCTGCTCGGGCGCGACGTAGTCGACGGTGCCGAGGAACTGTCCCGTCGAGGTCAGCCCGGTGTGCGTCATGACCCGCTTGGTGATGCCGAAGTCGGCCAGGTACAGGTGGTCGGGGTCATCGTCGTCGTTGCTGCGCTCGACCAGCAGGTTTCCCGGCTTGACGTCCCGGTGCACGAGCCCCTTGGCGTGCGCGGCGTCCAGCGCCCGCGCGGCCTGGCTCAGCAGGAACACGGCGACCTCAGGCTGGAGCCGGCCGCGCTTCTTTATCATTTGCCGCAAATCAGTTCCGGATACGTACCGCATTACGATGTACAGCAGCCCGTCGCTCGCCCCCATGTCGTGAATGGGAATGACGTTCGGATGGTTCATCGAAGCCGCGATGCGCGATTCCTCGAGGAAGCGCGTGCGGAATATATCGTCGCTGGCCAGTTCGGGTGCCAGCACCTTGATCGCGACAACGTTACCGAGTCGCGGATGCTCCGCCTGAAAGACGACGCTCATGCCGCCGCGACCGAGAACCGACCGCAACCGGTAACCGGCGAACTCGTCGCCGACGAGAGGAAGTTCGGGCATGCTCAACTGCTCCCCACCCGAGATCGCTGCCCAGTCCGGGATTCCTGGGCGGCGGCCCGCAGCCCCACGCACATTGAGTAATGAAAACGTTTGGGATAAGTAGACCGGGATAAAGTCCGGCAGTCAATGAACGGTTTGTCCCCGCGCACGCGCCGGCTGCCACAGCTGAGACTACTGTTAACTAGAGAGTCAGCTGGGACCGTTCGGGATAAATGTTTTCTTAACTTTTACCGGCTGGACGGCCGTGTGGCGCGGTGGTAGGACTGCAAGCATGCGAGTCGGCTCGGGGCACGACTGGTGATCGCGGTCATTGGCGAGGCGCTGATCGACCTAGTCGTGGACGAGGCCGGCGCGGTTGTCGCGCGGCCCGGCGGCGGCCCCTTCAACACCGCGCGGACGCTGGGCAGGCTCGGCGTCGAGACGACGTTCCTCGGCCGGCTGAGCGGCGACCGGTTCGGCCGGACGCTGCGGGAGCGGCTGGCCGCGGACGGGGTTGCGCTCGGCGTGCCCACGCCGGCCGATCGGCCGAGCACCCTGGCGGTCGCCGACCTGGGGCCGGACGGGACGGTCCGTTACGAGTTCTACCTGACGGGCACCGCATCCGCCGCCCTGGACTACGCGGTGCTCACCGCCGCGCTGCCGCACGGCGTGACCGCCGTGCACGCCGGCACCCTCAGCCTGGTCATGGAGCCGATCGCGTCCGCCATCGAGCGCCTGATCACCGACGGCCTGCCGCCGGACGCCCTGGTGATGGTGGACCCCAACTGCCGGCCGGCCGCGATCGGCGACCGGGACGCGTACCTGGACCGTTTCGAGCGCATCCTGCACCGCGCCGACGTAGTGAAGGTGAGCATGGAGGATCTCGACTACCTGTGCCCGGGTGTCCCCGCCGAGGTCGCGGCGACCACGCTGCTCGGCGACAGGCCCGCGCTGGTCCTCGTGACCGACGGCCCCCGTCCGGCGCGGGCTTTCCTGTCCGGTGGTTTCGGCGGGGCCGGCGGCGAGGTGAGCGTCGAGGTGCCGCGGGTCGAGGTGGTCGACACGATCGGCGCGGGGGACGCGTTCGGCGGCGGATTCCTGGCCTGGTGGTCGGGGGCGGGGCTGGGAAGGAAGGAACTGAGTTCGGCGGAACCAGTCGCTGCCGCGCTCCGCGCCGCCGCCGAGGTGTCGGCGCTGACCTGCACCAGGAGCGGGGCGGAGCCGCCGCTGCTCAGCGAGCTGGCCGGTGCTTCCGGCTGGTCGGCGAACGTGGTCGGCGGCTAGCGTGGACTACCCGCAGAGCCCCACGCCATCGTTCCTTTTCGATCTAGACGGCACGCTTATCGACAGCGTCTACCAGCACGTGATCGCCTGGCGCGCGGCGCTGACCGGCATCGGCATCGACCTGTCGGTGTGGCGGATCCACCGCAGGATCGGGATGAGCGGCGGCCTTTTCGTGCACGCCCTGCTGCGCGAGACCGGCCGGACCCTGTCCCTCGCGGACATCGAGCAGCTCCAGGAAACGCACGCCGCCGAGTACCGCAAGCAGGTGGGCTCGGTCACCGCGCTACCCGGCGCCACGGAACTGCTCGCGTCGCTCACCGGCGCGGGCGTCAAGTGGGCGATCGCGACCAGCGGGTACGCGGCCACCGCCCGGCCCGCCCTCGAACTGCTCGGGCTCCCTGAGGACACCCCGATGGTGACCAGGGACCTGGTGCGGCACGCCAAGCCGGACCCCGACCTGTTCCTGGCCGCCGCCGCGCTGCTCGGCGTCGAGCCGCGGCACGCGATGGTGGTGGGGGACAGCGTGTGGGACCTGCTCGCGGCGCGCCGCGCCGGAACGCTCGGCATCGGCCTTCAGTCCGGCGGCTACGGCCGCGAGGAGCTGGAGCGGGCCGGCGCGTACCGGGTGTACGCCGACCCGGCCGAGATGCTCGCCCGGCTGGACGAGACGGGCGTCCGCCTCGACGAGGCCGGGCTCCGCGAGGACTAACCGCCCAGCGTTCGGCTTGCCTATCGAAATCCATGGCGTTTCCGTTGCCATAACCACGGAAGCGCCATGGATTTATTCGACGTTGAGATCAGCCGCCGGCGCCCTGCCCGGCTTGCAGGCTGGCTATCTGCGCCCGGGCAGCGGCCACGAGTTCCGCGTTGGTGTTCGCGTGGCCTTCCAGCCCCCAGCCCCCGTCGGGCGCCTCGGTGAGCAGCACCCACGTCCTGGCGAACAGCGACGGGTCGCCGGCGGCGTCGGCGACGATATGGGTCAGCCGCTCGACCACGGCGAGCTGCTTGCCGCGATCCAGCGCGCCCGCGTTCGTGAGGACCTGAACCCGCACGTAGTTGCTGCCGCCGTCGACGTTGGACAGGTCGCCGGCCGGCAGCTCGTGGACGAAGGCCGCGGTGTTCTGCCGGAACATCGGGATGTCCGGCACTTGCTCCACGGCCATCACCGCGGCCGCCAGGTCGGCGGCGAGCCGGTGCTTGTCGGCGAACGTCCCGGCTGTCGCGTAGACGTCGATCATCGGCATGGAAGCCTCCTTGAAGGTCGGGTCAGGTCGTTCCGGTCACCTGGCGCAGCAGGCCGAGTACTTCGCCGTCGAGCCGTTCGGCGACCGCGGAGGCGTCCCCGTCGCCATACGGGGCGATCTCGCTGGCGACGCTGTCGTAGGCGACCCGGGTTCCGCCGTCTGGCATTTCCTGGATCAGGATCGTGACCGGCGCGTACGAGCCCGCGTCGGCCACGTGACGCGTCATCTCGCCCATCGTGACCGGGTTGCCCGCGATGAGCCGGACGAGGCGGCGCCCGGCCTTGTCGCGGGCCTGCGGGTCGCGGGCCAGCGCCGTGTCGAGGTCGAGCTGCCAGAACCGCATCAGCCCTGCGCTGCCCTGCGCCTGCCGGACCAGGCCGCTGAACTGCTCGTAGGACGTGCTCGCCCCGAGCTTGCGGAACAGCGACTCGATGTCCGGCTGGCTGATGCCGCCGAAGATGCCGTCAAGGACGGCCTGGAACGGCAGTTCGCTGTCGAAGACGTGGCGGCGGACCGCGACGTCCAGCACTTGTTCTGATCCCATGACGTCTCCATCCGGGTCTCGGTGCGCGGTTAGCCGGCGAGCGCCTTCTTGATGAAGGCGGCCACCCGCACGGGGCTGGCGATGAACGCCGTGTGCGATCCGTCGATCGAGTCGGTGGTCGCGCCCATCCGCTGGGCCATGAACCGTTCCGCGTCCGGCGGTATGGCGTTGTCGTGCTCGGACACGAGGAACCAGGACGGCTTGTTCTTCCACCCGGCCGCGGTCGCGTTCTCGGTGAGCGCGGCGAGCGAGAGCGGCCGCTGCGTCGCGAACATGACCTCGGCGACGTCGACGGGAACGTCGGCGCAGAACGTCTCCCTGAAGCCCTCCTTGCTGATGTACAGGTCCGGTCCCTGCGGCGCGCCGGGCGCCGGGTAAGGCGTCGGGACGGAGGTGGAGGCGAGCATCGACGGCGGGAACGGCTGCTGCACGCTGGCACAGCTCTCGCCCGCGTCCAGGCCGAACGCCGCCAGGTACACCAGCGCCGTCACGTTCCCCAGTCCGGCGGACGCCTGCGTGATGACCGCCCCGCCGTACGAGTGGCCGACGAGGACGACCGGGCCGTCGATGGCGCCGACGACCGCGGCGGCGGCTGCGGCGTCGGATGCGAGGCTGCGTAGCGGGTTCGGGGGCGCGATCGCCGTGACGCCGGCGCTGTGCAGCTCGCGGATGATTCCGGCGTAACCTGAGGCGTCGGCGAATGCGCCGTGGACGAGGACGACAGTGGGATCACTCATCGGGTTCTCCTACGACTGCGTGGCAGCGAAAGTGACGCTGCGATCGTAAGCACCCGCCCGCCGATACCGAGTCCCGGAAAATCCGTAGTCTTCTGTACGTGCGCGCATACCGCGGGAGCCGCTAGATGAGCCGGCTGTTCGGCCGCGCCAGGGAATGCGCGGCCCTGGACTCCGCCGTGGCCGCGGCGCGCAAGGGCAAGGGCGGATCGCTCATCATCACCGGCGGTCCGGGGGCCGGGAAGTCGGAACTGCTCGGCTACGTGGCCCGCTCAGCCGGCGATGCCGAGATCATTCGCATCGAGGGGCTGGAGTCTGAGTCAGCCATCGGCTTGGCCGGGCTGCACCGTCTGCTGCTTTTTCATCCGAACGGGCGCGGCGTTCTCCCGCCCGCTCAGCGTCGCGCCCTGGACGCGAGCCTGGGCGTCGACGGGAGCGCCGACGGCAGCTACACCGAAGCCTCCCCGTTCCTGCTCGGCCTGGCCGTGCTGACGCTGCTCGGCGACCTGTCGGGATCGCGGCTGCTCGTGTGCCTCATCGACGACGCTCACTGGCTGGACGCAGAGTCCGCTCAGGTGCTCGCCTTCGTGGCGCGGCGGCTGCGAAACGAGCGCATCCTCATGCTGTTCGCCGCCCGTGAGAACGAGCCGGCGGAAATCGTCTTCACCGGCATCCCTGACCTGCCCGTGCCGCCCCTGCACCTGGATGACGCCGTAGAGCTGCTGCTGGCCGCCGCGGGCGATATCCCGCTGGACCGCCGTGTCGCCCGCCAGATCGCGGCCAGGGCGGAGGGCAATCCGCTCGCGATCACCGAGGTCGGCCGCGAGCTGGCTGCCCGGCGCGCTCCGCCGCAGGTGCTGCTCGACGAGCCGCTCCCGGTCGGCGCCCGGCTCCGCAGGCACTACGAGACCGGCATCCGCCGCCTCCCGGAGGACACGCGCCAGCTCCTGCTGCTGGCGGCCGCCAACATGGGCTCGGCGCCCGGCACGCTGTGGCGGGCTGCCGAACTAGCCGGGATCAAGGAAAGCGCCGCCGCCCCTGCCGAGCGGGCGGCTCTCATCACTGTGGGGCCGGACCTGAGGTTCCGCCACCCCCTGATCAGGTCAGCGGCTTATGGCACCGCCTCGGATCAGGAAAAACGACAAGCGCATAGCGTCCTAGCCGCCGCGGCTCGCGCCCTCGGTGACCGGCAGGCCGCCGCCTGGCATCTGGCCGCGGCCACCGACGCCCGTGACGAGACGGTCGCCGCCGAACTCGAAGCCGCCGCCCAGTCGGCGCACGACCGCGGCTCCCCGCTGAACGAATCCGCCTTTCTCGGCAGAGCCGCCGAACTCAGCCCTCCGGGTCCGCGGGCGGTAAAGCGCCGCTTGCGAGCCGCGGAGGCAGCGCTGTTCGGCGGCGCCCCGCTGCGCGCGGAATCCCTGGCCAGCCAGCTACCGCCGGACGCGGCACCCGCCGACCGAGCCTTGGCGGAGCACCTGCGCGTCCAGGCCCGCCTCGCGACCGGCCGCGGAGTCGCCGAGGCGCCCGCCCTCCTGCTGGACGCGGCCCTGTCCTGCCTGAAAGAGGCCCCGAACCTAGCGCGGGAGATACTGCTCGAAGCCGTCACGGCGACGTTCTCCGCCAGCCAGCTGACGACCACGATCACCCCGGCCGAACTGGGCGAACGCATCCTGACCGCCCTCGGCGGCGACCCGGAAGTCGCGCGCGAGCCCGAAGAGCTCCTGCTGACCGGCCTGGCCACCTTGCTGAGCGGCCGCTATCTAACCGCCGCCCCGCTGCTCCGCGAGGCTATCGCCGCGCTGGCTGCCGCGCCCGCCCCGCGCGAGCGAGTTCCGGTCTGGCTGCTGGCCGCCACCTTCGCCGCGACCGCGATCTGGGAGGACCGGTTCGCGCTCGAATGGCTGGCCCGCTGCGAGGACCTGGCACGCCGGACCGGAGCGATGCGCCCGCTGACCTTGTGCCTGATCGGCGGCTCGATCTCCAACGCGGCCCGCGGCCAGCTGGCCTTGGCCGACCAGCAGACCGCCGAGGGCCGGGAGCTAGCCCGCG
>NZ_JBARCR010000197.1:0-1667 GCF_049794275.1 Trebonia sp. | reverse complement strand
TCGGCGACACGGTGGGCAGCATGAACAGCACGAAGATGAAGGCCACCCAGACGCACGCGATGATCCCGATCGGGCGCGACCACCGGCCGAGCTGCCACGGGCCGGCCTTGAAGCGGGACCCGAGCCGCAGCCGCAGGAACGTGGGCATCACGTAGGCGACGTAGAGCCCGATCACCGCGATCGAGGTCACGGCGACGTACGCGGTGTTGTTCCACAGGTACGGCAGGCCCAGGATGAGCGCGCCGCCCGCCGCCAGCCAGATCGCGTTGGTCGGGGTCCGCGTCTTCGGGTTGACCCGATGCCAGAACTGGCTGCCGGGCAGCGCGCCGTCGCGGGAGAACGCGTAGATCATTCGCGAGTTCGCGGTGACCGACGACATCCCGCAGAACAGCTGTGCGCCGATCACGACCAGCAGCAGGAGCTTGGCGCCGGTATTGCCCAGCGCCTGAATAAAGACCTGCGCGGCGGGCACCGAGGCGCTGGCCGCGCCGGAGTAGTTCTGGATGGCGAACGTGATCCCGATCAGCAGCAGCCAGCCGGCGAACAGCGACACCACGATCGAGGTGACGATGCCGCGCGGCCCGGCAGTTGCGGCGGATTTCGTCTCCTCGGTCATATGCGCCGACGCGTCGTACCCGGTGAACGTGTACTGGGCGAGCAGCAGGCCGAGCAGCAGCACGTAGAACTTGGCGCCCCAGCCGGTGTTGTTGACGAAGTGCCCGAACACCCAGGACGCCGACTGGTGGTGCGACGGCACGAACGCCAGCACGCTGACGATGATGAGCACGCCGATGATGTGCCACCAGACGCTGACGTTGTTGAGTATCGCGACGAGCCGGACGCCGAACTGGTTGACCACGCCGTGCAGCAGGAGGATCGCGGCGAACAGCACGATCGTGTGCCACGGGCGGGTGTCGTAGCCCCATTGCAGATCGAGCAGCGCGTTGAGGAAGAACGCCGCGCCGAAGTCGATGCCCGCGGTCACCGCGACCTGGCCGAGGAAGTTGAACCAGCCGGTGAACCACGACCACGCGGCCGGGTTGCGCGGCGCGAGCTTCGCCGACCAGTAGTACAGGCCGCCGGCCGTCGGGAAGCTGGAGCACACCTCGGCCATAGCCAGCCCGACGAACAGCGTCATCACGCCGACGAACGGCCAGCCCCAGGTGATGATCACCGGCCCGCCCGAGTTCAGGCCCGTCCCGTACAGGGTCAGGCAGCCGGACAGGATGGAGATGATCGTGAAAGAGACGGCGAAGTTGCTGAAGCCGGACATGTGCCGGCGTAGTTCCTGTGCATAACCCAGCTCATGCAGCCGCTGCTGATCGTCGGTGATCACCGCTGGCGCTGTGGTCTCATCAGCCGACACGGGGCCTCCCGGCGTCCGGTTTAAAGAGGCACCATGCCCCCCCACTTAGGAGAATTGACGCATCACGTATCGGATGATGTCAAGATCATCCGAATGTGTACGCATGGGGCGGCGCCATCAGCACCGGCCCGGGCGCCTCGCTGGAGCGCGGTACGAGTAGATTCGACCGGGTAGGGAGGAGCGACGCGTGACCATCGCCGCACTGCTGGTCTGGATGTGCACCGCCGCCGCGGGCGGCTACCTGCTGGCGACGCGCGCCCGCCCCGCTGACGCCGGGCCCGCGGCCGAACCAGAGCCGCAG
>NZ_JBARCR010000196.1:0-3404 GCF_049794275.1 Trebonia sp. | reverse complement strand
CCTCAGGTGGCCGGCCTGGGATAGCCGCAGCGGCCGGAACGGCCCGGCCGTCTGCGCGGCGACCGGCTCGGTGGTCAGGCAGACATGGTCGCCGCCCTCGTCGAGCAGCACTATGCGGCGTACCGCGAGCCAGTTGGGGCACTGCCTGAGCACTGGCGCGCCGCCCGGGCCGGAATCCACCGGAAGGCCGGCGAACTTGTCGACGGTGTCTCCGGTCTGGGTGCCGAACAGCTCGGCGAGCGGCAGATCGTCCGCGGAAAGGAAGTGAATGACCAGGTGGCTGGAGTTCAGCGCCACCCGGTAGGTGTAGTTGGCCTTGGACAGCCACACGCAGTACCGCTGCGGCTCGATGCTCGACTGGCCGTGGAACTCGACCAGGCAGCCCGCTCGCTCCCGCTCATCGGCCGTGGTAACGACGATCAGCGGGCTGTCCAGCGCGGACATCAAGGTAGTGAAGTCGTGCTCTGCCATCGGCACCTCGTTTCCCGGCCACGGCGGGCGTACTGGCGCAGTGTACTTATTCGGAGGGTGCGGTATTCCCCGGCCACCCGTGCGAGTAGCACGACTGCCCGTCACAGATGGTGACGACGGGTTCGGAATATCATCGTCGCCCAGGCGCCTGCTCCGGCAAGCTGGTGAGGGCATCGAGGCTGAACCCCCGGCTGACTCAGGAGGATGCGGTTTCCGTCATCCGCGTCCAGGTCGCGGAGCGGCCTGTTCCGTCGGCCCGCACCTTGCCTTCGCTCCTCAACTGTTCCAAGACGAGCCGGATCGTCTGGTCGCTGACGCCGGGCATTGCCGTCCGGATGTCGGCGAGGCGGAAAGTGCTGGGCGCATGGCGCAGGATGTGCTCGCGGACGCGCTGCTGTTTGGTCCCGGGGGTCTGCGCCGCGGCCGCACGGTCGGCGAAGACGGCGTAGGCACCGGCGATCAGGCTGCTGAAGTAGCCGAGCCAAGGCCACGGGTCAGTGGTCCCTTCGTGCCAGCCGTGCGTGGAGTTCAGGAGCGCCTGGTAGTAGGCATCAGCCGACTCAGCGATCGCCTGCTCAAGGCTGACGTAGCGGCCCACCGTGTAGCCATGCTCGCCGAGCAGGGCACCTGTGAGCAGGCGAGCCACTCGTCCGTTGCCGTCCTCGAAAGGGTGGATGACGAGAAAGTCGAGGATGAACAGGCCGGACAGGAGGACGGGGTGGTGCTCGCCCGCCCCGACTGCTTCCTTGTAGCGCTTGATCAGGTCATCGATGGCGAACGGGGTGCTCACGGCAGGCACTAGCTTGAACCGGACGGTCGTCGAGCCGCCCGGCGAGCGGTCCACGACGAGGTTGTCCTCGTTCTTGAAAGCCCCGCCAGGCACCGCCGTGTGAGCGAACAGCAGCCGGTGCAGGTGCAGCATCAGGCCGGCGTTCAGCGGGCGCCAGTCCTCCCCGTTCAGGTAGTCCTGAGCGTCGCGGTAGCCCGCCAGTTCCTGCTCGCTGCGGTTGCGCAGTGACGTCGCCTGCCGATCGATGATCCGCTGGGCGCGATCGGCGTCAGCGACGACGATACCCTCAATCGCCGATGAGGCCGTGATACTAAGAACACGGGCACGGTCGGCGAGTTCATTGAGCAGCCCCGGCATCTGGTCACGGTAAAGCGCCTCCGAGCCCCGGCCGAAGTCGATCGCGCTGAGCCGGGTAACGACGTGCGATGGCACCAGCCCGATGAGCGTGTCAAGATCAGTGAAACTGCGCAAGGAACCCCTAACCAACCTGATAAACGACCCAATCGTAGCGTCCGTTAGTATGTTTAGCGTGTTCATTTAGCGGGTTCTGCCATCGAGGTCTGCGTGTTGTATCCGCACGCGGATATTTTGGTTCAAGAGCTACGGTGAGGCGGGCCCGTGGCGATCGCCGCAGGCGTCTGGGTCAGGACTCGATGACCTCGTACTGGTCCCGGGTGAGGATGCCCTGTACGAAGTCGCCGTCGCTGTCCGCGGTTTGCGGTGCGAAGGCGAACTCGGCAAGGCAGCTCCCGTCGGACCTGGCTTCGAGCACCGTCCCCTTCATCCCGGCCGGGATGGTCCGCCCGTCGAAGATGCTCTCCGCGTCAGCCGTCGTGCGGATCAGCCCGTTTTCCCTTACTGCGGTCATCGTTCGGTCTCCTTGTCGCGATGAGGCTGCACCCATGCCGTCGTGAGCCGGGGAACGCTGAGGCCTGCGCGTTCTTCGATGAGCCAGCAGGTGACCAGGGTCGCGTGCCTACCGTTCGGCCCGGTAAGACCGCTGAGGACCCTGTGCGACGGCCCGTACGCAGTGTCCCGGGTCTCGGCTACCTTGCCGCGCGCCAGCAGCTCGTCGCAGATCAGTCCGCGCAGCTCCCGTGCCGCATCGCGGCGTCCCTCCGGGTTGTCCACATCGTAACCGAGTGCCCGCCAGCCATTTGCCTTCCCGTTATTGCCTGGGTGCCCCGGTTTCAGCGAGTAATCGCTGAGCTTCCGGGCGTCGAGCTCAGCCAGTTGTATGTTCGGCAGGACGTCCCGGGCATCGGGCAAGTCTCGCGCGCTCGGGGGAAGGTCGGCGTCCCGCGTCGCCCGCCCAGCCTTGTCCTGACGCTGCACTTGCTCTTGGTGATGGTCCGCGTCCCGCGAATCGGCGTTCTCGTCAGCCGGTGCGTGGAAGGCGTGATCACCCTCGGTACCTGTCGTAGCGACGGGATGGCGGTTCTGATCCCCTTGCGGCATGGCGTCCCCCGGGCCGCAGGTAGCCGGCTCGGCCTCGACGCGCTGGCGGTAAGCGAATGCGAGGGCGGTCCGGGTTTCCGCATCCTCCACGATTGCACGGCCTGGGCTGTGAGGGCCGCCGGCGTGCCGCTCAGGGGCATCCGCCGCCCCGGAGTCTGTTCCGGTGTCCGTGCCGTCATATGCGTCCCGGCCGTGCAATCCGCGCATCGTCATCCCGGTGGATCCGGCGTCGCTGCTCTCAACATCAGGCACGGTTGTCAGGTGGAGCCGGTTCGAATCGCGCCGACAATCGCGCCTGGGGCTCCATGCATTTGGGACGATAGGCCAGCCAGCGCCCGAGGGGGTCGCGAGCGTTACGCCGCGTTACGATCAAGCCCGTTCCAGAAGATGCGACAAGCGTGCCCGGATAGCGCTCAGGAGGGATGCGGCCGACTAGCCGCATCCCTCCTGAGCTGGTAAATCACCCGTCGGACCTACCCGCTATCAGCTGCAGCCGCTGGTAGAGCCGCAGCCTTCGCAGACGTAGCAGCTGCCGGCCGGGCGCATCTTCGTGCCGCAGGTGAGGCAGAGCGGGGCGTCGGCCGTGCGGCCCTGCTGCGACTCGATCAGCTCGGCCGTGCTGTGCGGGGCGACGGGGGCGCTGGGCTGGACCGGCGTGCTCGCGGCGGCTGGCGCTGCGCTCGGC
>NZ_JBARCR010000195.1:0-4158 GCF_049794275.1 Trebonia sp. | reverse complement strand
GCCGGCTGAGCCCGTGACCGGCGACCAGGTGGACCGCGGGGAGCCGATGCCGTACCGGCTCGCGTACTGGATAGTTGGGTGGTGTCGAACGCCCTGGACACGCTGCAGCGGAGCTGGGCTTCCCCGTGTTCGGCCGGCCCGTGGTCCCGGTTAGCGCGCGCGGCAGGATCGTGCAGCTCCGGCCAGTCCCGCGGGAACAGGGCCCTGGCGGCTGGAACGCCTGGTGCCAGAATTCCGTCAGCGGTTCCGCGCTGCCAGGCTGCCGACGTCGTAGTCGGCCATGTGCAGCAGCACCCCGTCGGCCCGGCGCAGAACCGGTCACTGCCCAGTTCGAGCCCGTCAACGCCCACCGGCAACGCTCTCAGCTCCAGGCCGGCTCCCGGGAGGGGCGAGTACCCTGGTGCGCGCCCCAGATCACGCCGCAACAGGCGTTAACCTGGAACAGGTTGTCGTTTCAACTTTCGAAGGACCCGGCGCAGTGACAAGCTGGTCTTGGTATGAATGAGTCGAGGGCAGCGCGGCCTATCGGCAACCTGCCAGTCCTCGGCAGCAGCTTCGTTGGCCGCCAGCGGGAGCTTGCCGAGATCAGGCGGCAGGTGGAGGCGGCGCGTCTGGTGACGTTGACAGGCCCTGGCGGGGTAGGCAAGACCCGCCTGGCAATCCAGGCGGCCGGGCTTACCCGACGGGCGTTCCCGGACGGCGTTTGGCTCGTCAACCTCGCCGCCGTCGACGACCCCGCGCAGCTCGCCGACGCCATCATGGCAACACTGGGGATCCCTGACCAGTCCGCCCAGCCCGCTTTCGAACAGCTGGCCCGCCACTTGTCCCAGCGCTGCCTGCTACTGGTGCTGGACAACTGCGAGCATCTCCTGCCGGCCTGCGCCGAACTCGTCGACGGCCTCCTGCGCCAGGCGTCCGGATTGCGGGTGCTGGCCACCAGCCGGCAGCCCGTCGAATTGCCAGATGAGCACGTCCATATCGTCGATCCGCTGCCGACGCCGAAGCCGGACAGCGAACTGCCAGCTGAGATGCTCAGCAGGTACGAGTCGGTCACGCTGCTGGTCGACCGGGCGACGGCTGTCCAGCCGGCCTTTGCTGTGCACGACGGCAACCGCGACGCCGTGGCGCGGCTGTGCGCGCAGCTCGACGGCCTGCCGCTGGCGATCGAGCTGGCCGCGACCCGGCTGCGGTCGCTGTCGGTGGAGCAGGTCGCGGACCGTCTCGATGACCGGTTCCGGCTGCTCAACCGCGGTAGTCCGGCCGCGATGCCGCGCCAGCGGACGCTGCGCGCGCTGATGGACTGGAGCCACGAGCTGTGTTCGGAGCAGGAACGACAGCTCTGGGCCCGGTTGTCGGTGTTTCCTGGTGATTTCGACCTGAACGCTGCGGAGGCGACATGCGCGGGCTCGGGCCTGCCCCGCGACGTGATAGTGGACCGGCTGGACGGCCTGGTGGCCAAGTCAGTGATCTCGGCGCGGCCGGAGACGCCGGTGGCTCGCTACCAGATGCTGGAGACGATCCGGCAGTACGGGCGCGAGCTGCTCACCAGGGGCGGCTTGACAAGGCATGTGCAGCGCAAGCATCGCGATTACTATCTGCGCCTGGCGAGCGAGTGCTGCGCCCGGTGGTGCGGCCCTGACCAGAACAGCCTGCTGGCGACAATGCGCCGCGAACACGACAATCTCATGACGGCGCTGGAATGGTCGCTGGCTAACGACGACGAATCCGCCGCGCTCGAGCTCGTGTCGGCGTTGCGCTATCACTGGACCCTGAACTACCCGGCCGCCGGGCGGCGTCGGCTGGACCAGGTTCTGAACCAGGTCCGTGACGCGTCGCCCTTGCGCGGCGATGCCCTGTGGGTCGCCGCGTGGGTCGCGCGGATTCAAGGCGACACCAAAGCCTCGGCGATGTGGCGGCACGAATGCGGGGAAATCGCTGACCGCTTCGCCGATGAGCATCTGCAGGCCTATGTCCAGCTCTTCGCCGGAAGCATGGCGCTGTTCACCGGCGACCCGTTCGACGCGGCACGGAGCCTCGCGGAGAGCCTCACCCTGCTACGAGAGCAGCAGGACATGCCGATGGTCCTCATGGCGTTGTTCCTTTACGGTCAAGCGTTGACCATGTGCGGCGACAGTCCGGCTGCGCAGGCGGCGTGCACTGAAGCCATCGCGCTGGCGGAGGAGCGGGGTGAGGTGTGGGCACGGGGCTTGGCGACATTGGCCCGCGGGTTCGACCTGTGGAAGAACGGCGACCCCGAAGGGAATGCAGCCGAGCTGGCCCGTCAATCGCTCAGGTTCACGCCGGACGCCAACTCGGCCAGCGCGGTGCTGTCGATCGAATTGCTGGCCTGGATAGCTGGCTCGCGCGGCGAGCATGACAGCGCGGCCCGCCTGCTCGGCGCTGCCGCGACGCAGTGGCAGTCCCAGGGAGTGCCCATCGACAGCGCCTTCCCGCTGTTCGCCCAGTCCTCCAACCAGTGCCGGGTTGAAGCCCTGGACGCGCTGGGTCAGCCCCGTTTTAGTGAGCATTTCGATTATGGGAAGGCGCACCCGCTTGAGGTGCTCAGCGGGCCCGGCGGGATTCCCGCGCCGCCCGCC
Organism: Trebonia sp.; assembly: GCF_049794275.1. Lineage (NCBI taxonomy): Bacteria > Bacillati > Actinomycetota > Actinomycetes > Streptosporangiales > Treboniaceae > Trebonia > Trebonia sp. The sequence continues at coordinate 1,561 of NZ_JBARCR010000195.1, read as the reverse complement.
GACGAGGGCGCGCCGCTGCTCACCCGCCGCGAACAGGAGGTCGCGGAGTTGATCGCGAAGGGCTGCACGAACAAGGCGATAGCCGCCGAGCTCGTGCTGTCCCCGCACACCGTCGGCGGGCACGTGGAGCGCTTGTTCAACAAGCTAGGGATCAACACGCGCGCGCAGGTCGCGGCATGGCTGGCCCAGCACCAGGACCAGGGGCCGCCAGTGTCACGAACAGGGAGCTAAACCGGGTCATTCACCCCTGGTGGAGCGCGGACAGGACTGCGATTGTCCCTATATCGCGGGCACTCGCACTAGCGGCTGAAGGGAATGCGCGATGCCGACGAAATCAAGGAACCCTACCGTCATCATCGCCGGAGCCGGCATAGGCGGCCTCACCGTGGCCCTGGAGCTGCACGCGGCCGGCATGGAGTGCGTGCTGCTCGAGGCGGCACCGGAGATGGCGGAACTGGGTGTCGGAATCAACCTGCTGCCGCACGCCACCCATTCCCTGTCCCGCCTTGGCCTGCACGATGCGCTGTCCAGGGTCGCGGTTACCACCAAGGAGTCGATCTTCTTCAACAGGTACGGCCAGTTCATCTACCGTGAGCCGGCTGGCCTAGCCGCCGGGTACGCGTGGCCGCAGTTCTCCATCCATCGGGGCGACCTGCAACGGGTGCTCTCCGATGCGGTACGCGACCGTCTCGGCGCGGACGTCATCCGCCTCGATCACCGAGCCGCCGGTTTCACCCAGGACGACGACGCGGTGACCGTGACCGTCGAGCACGCCGACGGCACGCGGTCCTCGGTGGCCGGTGACGTGCTGGTGGGCGCGGACGGCGTGCACTCGGCGGTGCGCAGACAGCTGCACCCGGACGCGGGCAGGCCCCGCTACACCGGCTACATGATGTGGCGCGGCACGACCGTTCATCCGCCGTTCCTGTCCGGTGCCAGCATGCTACGGGCAGGCTGGCTGGCCAATGGCAAGCTGGTGGCTTACCCGATCAGGGAGAACGTCGACGGCAACGGCAGCCAGCTGGTCAACTGGCTGGCCGAGGTCGAAGGCCCCGAGCGGGCCCAGCGAGACTGGACCCGCCGGGGCGATCTGGGCGACTTCATCGGGCGCTTCGAGGACTGGCACTTCGAGTGGCTTGATGTACCCGCGCTATTCCGGGGCGCCGAGGAGGTCCTCGAGTACCCGATGGTCGACTCGGACCCGCTGCCCTGGTGGACCTGGGGGCGTGTCACACTCCTTGGCGACGCCGCGCACCCGATGGTGCCGCGCGGCTCCAATGGATCGGCGCAGGCGATCCTCGACGCGAAGGCGCTGGCGGCGCTCCTCGCCGGCGCCGGGGATTCGCCAGAGGCGGCGTTGCGCGCCTATGACGACGAACGTCGAGAGGCAACCGCTCAAGTGGTCCTTACCAATCGCCGGAACCCGCCGGACGCCATCTTGCGCGAGGTCTATGAGCGCACTGGTGACCAGCCATTCGACCGGCTCTCCGACGTCATTAGCGACGCCGAGATCGCCGCCATTATGTCCGCCTACCGCGACGTAGCGGGCTTCTCAGCCGCG
>NZ_JBARCR010000194.1:0-2212 GCF_049794275.1 Trebonia sp. | reverse complement strand
GCGGCGAAGAGATCAGCCTGGCCGGTATGCCAGATCAGCGGTGGGCGGACCTTCAGGACGGTGCCGTCTGGTCCGGTAAGTCCGGCCAGGACATGATGGTCCCGGAGCGCGTCGAGCAGGGCCCGGGCGAAGGCGCGGCGGGCTGCGCGGTCCCGGGCGTGCGGCTGGCCGGTGACCTCGATGCCCGCGATCAGTCCGGTCCCGCGGACGTCGCCGAGGCGGGCGTCTTGCCGCGCTAGCTCGCGCAGCTTGTCGCGCAGGTAATCTCCGACGGTTGGGGTGCGTTCGGGGATGCGTTCGTTCTCCAGGACGTCGAGGACGGCGAGACCGGCGGCCGCGGCGGCGGGGGTGGCGGCGAAGGTGGAGAAGTACTCGTAGTCGCGGGCGAGGCTCTCGGCGATCTCCCGCCGGGTGATGAGGGCGCCGATCGGGTAGCCGGCTCCCATCGGCTTGCCGAGAGTGACGAAGTCAGGCGTGACGCCAGCGGCGGCGAAGCGCCAGAAGGCGGGGCCGACCCGCCCGTAGCCAGCCTGGACCTCGTCGGCGAGGAAGAGGGCGCCTGCGCTGTGCGCGCCGTCGACCAGGCCGGCGATGAAGTCGGCAGGGGCGTCGAGGATGCCTTCGCTGGTGAAGCCGACGTCGGCCAGGACGAGAGCGGCCTTGTCACCGTGGTCCGCGAGACGGGCGGCAGCTGCGGTTACCCGTCCGGCAGCCGTCTGGCGGTCGACGCCGCCGGTGCTGGGACGGGGCGCGGCGAAGGTGGCGACGTGGTCGGGGTGGTAGCCGGCGGGCCATTCGTTGGAGCTCAGGTCGGCCATCCATTTGGTTGACCCGTGGTAGGCGTGCTCGGCGATGACGGCGGCGTTGCCGCCGGTGCAGGCGGTGGCCATCCGCCAGGCGAGCTCGTTGGCCTCGGTGCCTGAGGTGGTGAACAGGCACGTGTCCAGTGGCCCGGGCATGGTCGCGAGCAGTCGCTCGGCGAGCTCGACGATGCCGTGGTGCAGGTACCGGGAGTGGGTGTTGAGGACGCGGAGCTGGCGGCTGACCGCCTGGGTCACGGTGGGGTGGGCGTGCCCGACGACGGCGACGTTGTTGTAGGCGTCGAGGTAGCGGGTGCCGTCGGCGGCGAACAGCCACGGCCCTTCGCCGCGGACGATGTGCAAGGGCCGGGAGTAGAACAGCGGACTGAGTGCACCGCCGGTGACCCGGCGGCGGCGCCGGAGCAGGTCTCCCGGCTCCGTGCCGGAGAGGATCACCCGGCTGGTGCCGGCCAGGGTGTGCAGGCGGCGGGTGACCTGGCCGGGGCCGAGGTCGAGGAGCTCGCCGAGGATGCGGCGTGTGCTGGTGTCGTACTGGCTGATGTAGGCCTGATGGTCCTCGTTCGCGGCCGGCCGGCGCTGCGAGATCGCCAGCGTCAGCGCGAGACGGCCGATGATGAGGTCGCCGAGGACGTCGGCCTCCTGCGGGGTCAGCGGGCGGTGCCGCTGGTAGCCGGTCAGGACGGCTCCGGCCAGGTCCCAGGTGCCCGCCGGCTGCTGCCTGGCGGTATTGCGCACGACGGAGGTCAGGGTGACGGCCAGATCGCAGACGTGCGCTGTGTGGTGCATGTCGCCGAAGTCGATCAGCCCCGTGATGACGGGTGCGCCCGGGCTGGTGCTGGTCAAGATGTTGGTCAGGGTGACATCGGCGTGGTTGAGGCCAGCGGGCAAAGCGGCAGTGGCGTCGGCCGCGGCCGCCAGGCGCGGCAGGACCCTGGCGACCGGGGGGCCGAGAGCGCCGAGACTGCCGAGAACATCCGGCTCGCCGAGCACATGGTGGGCACGGCGGACATCCCAGTCCAGGACGCGGCCGCCTGCGCGGTGGAACAGTCCCTGCAGGGCCAGGCTGGTGCGGGCGGCGAGGGCGCCGACCTGCCCGGCGAGCTCAGTGGTGACGGGCCGGCCTTCGGCCGGAGAACCCGGGACGACGGTGATGAGCCGGGCCAGGCACGCTGCGCCGGCGTCGTCGATGACGCGGGCGACGGATACGCCGGAGGCGGCCGGGACCATCGAGGGCAGCGGCAGGTCGGCGGCGGCCCGCGCCGCGTGCGACATCGCCGCATTCTCCATGTCGACGACGGCGGGATCCTCAGCAGGGTTCGACACCTTGAGCACGTAGCGGCCATCGAGAAGGACGTTCGCGTCACGCTCTGAGGACAGCTGCCGGACTGTGT
>NZ_JBARCR010000193.1:0-2479 GCF_049794275.1 Trebonia sp. | reverse complement strand
CGTCCGGGCAGGCGCGCGAGGAGGGCTTCGACGTCCGCGCTGCCGTCAGTAACGACGGTGACCTGCTCGGACTCGACGCGACGATGGTGCTCGACAACGGCGCCTATCCGGTCATGGGCACGATGGTCCCCTCGATCATCGAGGGGATGCTCCCCGGCCCTTACAAGCTCGCGGCGCTGGGTTTCGAGTCGACCGCGGTCGCCACCAACAAAGCGTCGTACATCGCGTACCGCGGCCCGTGGGCGTCCGAGACGTTTGTCAGGGAACGCGTCCTGGACCTGCTCGCGAAGGACCTCGGCCTTGATCCGCTCGAGATCCGGCTGCGGAACATCGCGCCGCGCACCGACCCGCCTTTCATGATGGTCACCGGGCGTCCGCTGGCGGGAGTCACCGCCAGGGAGTCGCTGGAGCGCGTCGCCCAGATGGTGGACATCCCGGCCTTCCGGCGACGGCAGGCCGACGAACGCTTGCGGGGTCGTTACCTGGGCATCGGACTGGCGACCTTCATCGAGGCCGCTCCCGGCCCGCGCTCCCCCGAAGCGGGCAGCGGGCCGATGGGCCTGGAGTTCATGCGGCTCACGCTCGCGGAAGACGGCATCGTGACGCTGTTCACCGGCCAGATGCCGCACGGGCAGAGCCACCAGACCACCCTCGCCCAGATCGCCGCCGACGAATTCGGCGTGCCATTCGAGCAGGTCCGGGTCGTCGTGGGTGACACCGCGGTGGTGCCGTTCGGTTTCACGGGCGGGAGCCGGTCGGCCACCATGACCGGCGGCGTGGCACTGCACGGCGCCCGGCAGCTCAAGGGCAAGGTGCTCGATTTCGCGTCGCTCCTCTTCGAAGCCAGCGCTCAGGACCTCGAGATCACCGATGGCGAGGTCCTGGTGCGCGGCGACCCCGACAGCGCGGTCTCGGTGGCAGAGGTCGCCAGGCAGGCCGCGTCGGGGCAGTTCGATGCCGACGCTGACACCAAGTTCGAGGTCGAGGCGTCGTTCGACGGCGGCGAAGGCGGCTGGTCCGGCGGCAGTCACTGCGCCATCGTCGAGGTCGACGTCGAGACCGGCATCGTGAAGGTGGAGCGGTACGTCGCGGCCGAGGACTGCGGCGCGCTGATCAACCCCGCGGTCGTCGAGGGCCAGATCCGGGGCGGCATCGCGCAGGGCATCGGCGCCGTGCTGCTCGAGCGGTCCGCCTACGACGCCGACGGCAACTTCCAGTCGGCCACGTTCATGGACTATCTGCTGCCGACCGCCTGCGACATACCCAGGATCGAGATCGAGCACCTCGAGACCGTGCCGCTCGACGCGGACGTCAACTTCCGCGGCGTGGGCGAGGGCGGCATGATCGTCGCGCCGCCGACCGTGGTGAACGCGATCGAGGACGCGCTGGCGCCGTTCGGCGTGCGGATCTACGAGCAGCACCTGCCTCCGGCCCGCATCCTGGAGCTCATCGCTGACGCGGACGCTAGTTAACGCCGGCCGCCGGGGGTGCCGCGGGTGTTGATCACCCGGTCCGGGCCGATGCCGAACTGCTCCGCGCGGGCGCAGCCGCCGTCCAGCCAGTCGAGCTGGCCCGGTGCGTGCGCGTCGGTGTCGACCGCGAACAGGCAGCCGATCTCGACGGCCAGCCGCAGCAGGTCATCGGGCGGGTCCTGGCGTTCTGGCCGGCAGTTGACCTCCAGCGCGACGCCGTGCTCGCGGCAGGCGGTGAACACCGCCTCGGCGTCGAACTCCGACTGCGGGCGGCCGCGGCCGACGATTATCCGTCCGGTGCAGTGGCCCAGCACGTCGGTATGCGGGTTGCGGATGGCGGCGATCATCCGCGCCGTCATCGGCACCGACGGCATCCGCAGCTTAGAGTGCACGCTCGCGACCACCATGTCGAGCTGCCCGAGAAGCTCGTCGGTCTGGTCGAGCGAGCCGTTCTCGAGGATGTCGACCTCGATGCCGGACAGGATCCGGAACGGCGCCAGCGTTGCGTTCAGCTCCCCGATCAGCTCGAGCTGGGCACGGAGCCGGTCAGCGGACAGCCCGCTGGCCACGGTGAGCCGGGGCGAATGGTCGGTGAGCGCGACCCATTCGTGGCCCAGGTCGCGCGCGGCCAGCGCCATCTCCAGCGGCGGGCTGCCGCCGTCGGACCAGTCCGAGTGCATGTGGCAGTCGCCCCGCATCGCGGCGCGCAGCGCGGTCGGCGGGGCCGGCGCCCCGCCGCCGAGCAGCCGGGTCAGGTACTCAGGCTCCTGGCCGGCTGCCGCCTCCGTAATCACCTGCGCGGTAGCCTCGCCGATCCCGGCCAGCTGCCGCAGCGTCCCGGCCCGCACCCGTTCGGCCAGCTCGGCCTGGCTCAGCCCGTCGACGACCTCGGCGGCGCGGCGGAACGCCCGGACCCGGTAGGCCGGCGCGCCGGAACGTTCGAGCTGGAACGCGATCTGCCGCAACGCCCATACCGGATCCACACCGGCCAGCTTACGAGCCGCGGG
>NZ_JBARCR010000192.1:0-1763 GCF_049794275.1 Trebonia sp. | reverse complement strand
CGCGCGGTGGGCGCCGTCCCGGACCGGCGAGTTCGCGGACCGGCTGAACAGCCTGCCCAAGTACGTCGTGTCCTCGACCCTCCAGGACCCCGCGTGGACCAACGTGACGGTCCTGAAGGGCGACGTGATCGACGAGGTCACCAGGCTGAAGCAGGAACTGGACGGAGACATCGTCGTCTACGCCAGCTACCAGCTCGGCCGCACGCTGCTCGAGCACGACCTCGTGGATGAGCTGCGGCTGTTCGTGTTCCCTGTCGTGGTCGGGGCCGGCGAGCGCCTGTTCGGCGAGACGAGCGGCGAGAAGCCGTTCCGCCTCGCCGGCAGCCGGACCGTCGGTGACGGCCTCGTCTACGTGACCTACGAGATCGTCAGCGGCGGCTAGCTACCGCCCCATCGAGACGTAAGAGGAATCCACAGTGGGAACCAAGGCACACACAAACAAAGGAATGATCCTCGTCCTGGCGTGCGCGGCGCAGTTCATGGTCGTGCTCGATGTTGCGGTCGTGAACGTCGCCCTGCCCTCGATCCAGCAGGATCTCGGCGTCGGGAAGAGCACCTTGCAATGGATCATCATCGCGTACGGCCTCATGCTCGGCGGGTTTCTGCTGCTCGGCGGCAGGATGGCCGACCTTCTGGGGCGCCGTCGCATGCTACTGACGGGACTGGCACTGTTCTCGTTCGCCTCACTGCTCGCGGGCGTGGCCGGATCCGCCGACCTCCTGATCGGCGCCCGGGCCCTGCAGGGCTTCGGGGCGGCGCTCATCCCGCCGGCCGCCCTGTCGATCCTCGCCGTGACTTTCGCGGAAGGCGCCGAGCGCAATCGCGCCCTCGGGATCTACGGCGCCGTCACCGGGGTGTCGGCGTCGGTCGGGGTACTCGCAAGTGGTCTGCTCACCGAAGGCGCAGGCTGGCACTGGGTCTTCCGCATCAATGTTCCGATCGGCGTCCTTCTCATCGCGATGGCGGCTGTCTTCCTGCCCGTCGACGCTGGCGGCCGCCGCAGGGGCGAACGCTTCGACGTCGCCGGCGCAGTCACCGTCACCGGAGGCCTGCTCCTGTTCGTCTACGCGCTCAACCACGGTGCCGAACACGGCTGGGGTTCCGGGTCGACGCTCGGACTGTTCGCCGCGTCCCTCGTGCTGCTATCCGCTTTCGTGCGGATCGAAGCGCGGTCCCGGTCACCGCTGGTGCCCGGCTCGACGGTGCGCAACCGCACGCTGGTGGCGGCGAACCTGTCGGCGTTCTTCACGTTCGGAGCGTTCTTCGCCTTCATCTTCCTCGGTTCGCTGCTCATGCAACAGGTTCTCGGTTATTCGCCGGTGCAGACGGGCGTCGCCTGGCTGGCCACAACGGCAACGTCGGTCGTGGCGGCTGGGATCACGGGAGGGAAGCTCGTTGCGGTGCTGGGCGTGCGGCGCGTGCTCGTCGCGGGCCAATCGCTCCTCGCGATCTCTGTCCTGTTGCTGACGCGGATTCCGGCTGGAGGGAACTTCGTGACCGACCTGCTGCCGGCGCTGCTCCTAGCTGGCGTGGCCGGGGGAATGGCTGCTCCGGCCGCGCAGATCGGCGCTCTGTCCGGTGTCACCCAGTCGATGACCGGCCTGGCGTCCGGGCTCGTCGAAACCATGCGCGAGATCGGGGGCGCCGTCGGCGTGGCTGCCGTGTCGACGGTCCTCATCTCACGGGCCGGGGTGAACGCTTTCCACGCCGCGTTCTGGGTGATATTCGCCGTCGCAGCCCTAGGCGCGCTGACGGCCGCGATT
>NZ_JBARCR010000191.1:0-21415 GCF_049794275.1 Trebonia sp. | reverse complement strand
GGCCCTGGGGAGCTGCCCGAGCAATACCGGCTCGCCGACCCGATGGCCGCGCTGCCGCTAGCGGCGCCCGTGCTGTGCGCGCACTCGCGCGCCGACGGCAACGTGCCCTTCAGGTACAGCGAGCGTTACGTCCAGGCGGCCACGGGAGCCGGCGGGAACGCGTACCTGTACGAGACGAGTGGTGACCATTTCACCCTCATCGATCCTGGCTCGCCGGACTGGCAGGCGGTCACCAGCGCGCTGCCGGGCCTGCTCGACGAAGGCGAATGCGAAGGCCAAGGCCAAGGCGAATGCGAAGGCGACGGCGACGGTTCAGGGCCGTGAGCGGATCGCCCACAGGTCAGGGAAGGCGGGCCGGAACAGCGTGCCGCGCAGGTACGCCGCGCCGGTCGATCCGCCGGTCCCGAACTGCGTGCCGATGATCCGCTCGACCATCTTGACGTGCCGGTAGCGCCACTCCTGGATGCCCTCGTCGATGTCCACGAGAGCCTCGCAGACTTCGGCCGGCGTGCCCGCGTCGGCGTAGACCTCGGCGAGCAGCGCGTCGACGGCGCCGTCGCCGTGCCACGGCTCGCGCGGATCCCGGTCCAGGACCTCAGCGGGGACCTGCCAGCCGCCAGTGGTCAGGTAGCACAGCAGCGACGCGAAGACGGGCCGCCGTCCCATGATCTCCTCGAGGACACGGTCCACGACGGCCGCGCTGAAGTCACGACGGCCGAACACCGCCTCGATGTAGCGGAACTGGCTCGACTGGAAGCCGCTCGAGCTGCCCAGCTCCGGCCGGAACGCCGCGAACTGCTGCGGGGTCATCGTCTCGAGCACGTCCATCTGACCCACCGCGGTCTTGAGGATCTTGGCGATCCGCCGCGCGGTGTGCAGCGCGCCGGCGCTGTTCCCGGTCTCCAGCCGCCGCTGCAGCAGTTCGGTCTCGTGCAGGATCTGCTTGAACCACAGCTCGTAGACCTGGTGGATGATCACGAACAGCAGCTCGTCGTCGGAGTCCGTCAACGGGTGCTGGCAGGAGAGCAGGTCATCCAGCCGCAGGTACCTGCTGTAGGTGAGGTCGTCGGGTGAGCTCACGGGCTTTTCCTCCGCGTCACGCGGCTGGCGGCTGCCGCCAGCGCTACGGCGGCCCCGCCCAGGCCCAGCGCCCCGGCCGCCGCGAGCGCCATCGCCCGGTCCTGCCGGCGGATCCGGTCTGGGATCTGCGCGTAGGGCACCGTGGAGAACGAGACCAGCTCGTACTGGGACACATAGTGCCCGGCTAGCCGCCGCTCCAGTGCGTGCCTGGCGGCGGTCTTGGCCTGGAAGGCCCGGGAGTTCACGCGGTCTCGCATCTCGATGAAGTTGTCCAGCGCCATGTCGGCGATCGCGTCGCAGTTCGCCTTGCGGCGCTGCTGGTACCGCGTGAGCGCGGTGGTCCAGTCGCCGTCCGTTTCACCGAGGCAGCGGTCGATCTCGATGCAGTCCTCGAGCGCGCAGTTGGCGCCCTGGCCGTAGAACGGCACGATGGCGTGCGCCGCGTCGCCGACCAGGGCCAGCGTACAGCCCGCGCCGTGGTGCACCCACGGCCAGCAGCGGATCGTGGCCAGCGAGCCGATGGGATTGTGCAGGTAGTCGTCGACCAGGTCCGGGATCAGCGCCGCGACGTCGGGGTAGTGCCGCCGGAAGTGGTCGCGGATCTGGCCGGGGCTGCGCAGCGCGGCGAATTCCGCGCCGGTCCAGAACAGCGTGCAGGTGAAGGAGCGGTCCAGGTTGGGCAGCGCGATCATCATCGACGAGCCGCGCGGCCAGATGTGCAGCGCGTCCGGGTCAAGCGCGAACTCCCCGTCCCGCGACGGCACCGTGAGCTCTTTGTAGCCATGCTGCAGGTAGTCCTGGCTGAAGGTGAAGCCTTGTCTGAACGTCACGGACCGTCTCGCCGCGCTGTAGGCGCCGTCGGCGGCCAGGACGATGCCGGCCCGCGCCGCACGCTGCCCGCCAGCGGTCTCGAACGACAACTCCCCGGTGGCCATGTCTAGCTCGCTCAGGCGATGCCCGAACCGCACGCAGACGCCACGCGTACGTTCGGCTACTTCCAGCAGGGCCAGGTTGAGCTCGGCCCGGCTGATCGAGTTGATCGCCTGCGTACCGTCGGCGCTGTAGGGGCGGAAGCTCTGCTGCCCGTCGCGGCTGTGCACCATCCGCCCGTGCATCGGCAGCGCGCGGGACAGCGACAGCTCACGGAGCCCGACCTGGGCCAGCGCTTCGAGGCCGCGCGCGGAGATGGCCAGGTTGATCGAGCGGCCGCGTTCCGGTGCGGTGACGCGCGGGTCTTCGCGCCGCTCGTACACCGTGACGTCGATGCCGCGGCGCGCGAGCAGCGTGGCGAGCAGGCAGCCGGCCAGGCCCGCGCCGACGATGGCGACGCGCTCCGTCCCGGCGCCCCACTCAGGCATCGAGCACCGCCGCGAGCGCGGTGGCGGCGCGCCAGCAATCGTGGAAGGTGTTGTACATCGGCACCGGCGCGAGCCGGATCACGTCGGGCCTGCGGGCGTCCGCGTACACGCCGAACTCGCCCCGCAGCCGCCGGGTCAGCGGCCCCACGTCGCGGCCGCTGATGCGCACCGAGAGCTGGGCGCCGCGCCGTTCCGGGTCTCGGGGGGTGATCACCGCGGGCGCTCCTCGCCGGGTGGCGACGGCGCACATCTCGTCGAGCAGGGACTCGAGGTAGCCGGTGAGCCGGACGCTTTTGGCGCGCAGCGCGGGCATCCCGCTCTGGTCGAACATCTCGAGGGAGAGCAGTACCGGCGCCATCGCGAGGATGGGCGGGTTGGACACCTGCCAGGAGTCAGCGGTGTCGACAGGCGTCACGACAGGCGCCATCTCGAAGCGGGTGCGCTGGTCCGTCGACCACCAGCCCGCGAACTTGGGCAGGCCGCGGTCGGCGAGGTGGCGCTCGTGCACGAACACGCCGGCCAGCGACCCGGGCCCGGCGTTGAGGTACTTGTAGGAGCACCAGGCCGCCCAGTCGGCGCCCGAGTCGTGCAGCCGCAGCGGCACGTTGCCCGCGGCGTGCGCCAGATCCCAGCCGACGACCGCGCCCGCGGCCTGTCCGGCGGCGGTGATCGCGTCGATGTCGAACAGCTCGCCAGTGAAGTAGTTCACCGCGCCGAGCAGGACCAGCGCGACCCGCTCGCCCTCTTCGCTCAGGAACCGCACGACGTCATCAGTGCGCAGCGCCGCCTCACCGGGGCGCGGCGCCAGCCGCACGATCGCCTCGCCGGGGTCGAAGCCGTGGAAGGCGGCCTGGCTGCGCACCGCGTAGCTGTCGGAGGGGAACGCACTGTCCTCGATGACGATGGCGTGCCGCCGCGGCGTCGGCCGGTAGAAGCTCACCATCAGCAGGTGGAGGTTGATCGTCAGCGAGTTCATCACGACCACCTCCTCAGGACGGGCGCCCACCAGCCGGGCCGCGGGTCCGCGCAGCAGCTCGTGATAGGGGAGCCATGGGCGCGTGGCTTCGGTGTGCCCCTCGACGCCGAACCGGGCCCAGTCGTCAAGCTCGGTCCCGAGCCGCGCGCGCAGCGCCTTCGGCTGCAGGCCGAGGGAGTTGCCGGCCAGGTATGCCGCCTCGCCGGCACTGGCTCCGGAGGTCCCGACCGGCGGGACGCAGAACTCCGCCCGCCGCGCGGGAAGCGGATCGGCGGCGTCCAGCTCCAGTGCATGCCGCTCGCTGGCCAGCATCGTCGTCACGGGGCGCCGCCGAGGAACGTACGCGCGTTGCCGGCCAGGATCATGTCGCGCGTCGCGTCGTCGAGGAAGCCCGCCTTGCGGACCAGGCCGCCGGCCGGGCGCTCGCCGAGCGGATACGGGTAGTCACTGCCGACGAGAACGCGGTCGGCGCCGACGGTGTCGACGAGCAGCCGCAGCGCCCGCTCGTCGAACACCACCGAGTCGACGTAGAAGCGGCCCAGGTAGTGCGCCGGCGGGTACTGCGACGTGCCGATGACGTCGTGACGCTTGTGCCAGGCGTTGTTCATCCGGCCCAGCCAGAACGCGAACGATCCGCCGCCGTGCGCGAAGCAGATTCGCAGCCGTTCGTCGACGCGGTCGAAGACACCGCCAAGGATCATCGCGAGCACCGACAGGTGCGTCTCGGCGGGCATTCCCACCAGCCACTGCGCCATCCAGCGGTCCAGGCGGGGTGAGTTCGCCATATCCCACGGGTGCACGAAAACCGGCGCGCCGAGCGCGGCCGCGTGCTGCAGGAACGTCACCACACCCGCGTCGTCCAGGTCACGGTCGCCGACGTGGTTGCCGATCTCCACGCCGACGTGCCCGGCCGCCATGCAGCGGTCGAGTTCCTCGCACGCCGCGTCGGGATCCTGCAGTGGCACCTGGCACATCGGCAGCAGCCTGCCGGGTGCGGGCGCGCAGATCTCCAGCGCCAGGTCGTTGAGGATACGTGCGATGCGTATCGCCTGCGCGACGTCGCGGCCGTAGGAGAAGAACACCGGCGTCGGCGACACCACCTGGGCGTCGATGCCGTCCGCGTCCATATCGGCGAGCCGGGTCGGCGCGTCCCAGCAGTCGGCCTGGATGCGCCGGAACTCCTTGTCGCCGAGCATGATGACCGCGTCGGTTTCCGTCTCGATGCGCAGCCAGGGGGTCCCTGGCCCGAGGTCTGGCCAGCCGCGCGGCACGTAGTGGGTGTGCACGTCAATGACGGGAGCGGTGCCGGACACCCGGCTCAGCCCTTGCCGGGGTGCAGCGTGCCGCATTGCTTGCACACGCGGGCCTGCTCGTCGGCGTAGAACGCGGCGAACACGGGCGGCAGGTCGGTCACGATGTCGCGGACCTGCAGCTCCACGTCGTAGACGAGCGCGGAGCAGTTCGGGCAGTACCACTGGAACCGCTCCAGGGTGCCTTCCTCGCGCACGCGCTCGATGACAAGGCCGACCGAGCCTGCCTCGGGGCGCTGCGGCGAGTGCGGCGTGTTGCCAGGCAGCAGCCAGGTCTCGCCCTCGCGGATGTCGACGCGCTGCTGGCTGCCGTCGACGATCACGTTGACGTGCATGTTGCCCGTCAGCTGGTAAAACCACTCCTCGTACGGATCGACGTGGAAGTCTGTCCGCGCGTTCGGCCCGCCGACGATCATCACGATGAAGTCGTCGCCGACGGCCATCGTCTTGTTGCCGACCGGCGGCTTCAGCAGGTGCCTGTTCTCCTCGATCCACTGCGTGAAGTTGACCGGCTTAGCGAGTGTCATCATTGACCTCCCTGGGGGACATAAGCGACGGCCTGGATCTCGATCAGGATGTGCGGGTGCGGGAGCTGATGGACGGCGACCGTGGTCCTGGCCGGGCCGCTGGAGTCGAAGAACTCCCCGTAGACCTCGTTGTACCCGCCGAAGTCGTTCATGTTGACCAGGTACGCGGTCACCTGGACCAGGTCTGGCAGCTGGGCACCGACCGCGGCGAGCATCTCGCGGATTGTCTCGATAACGGCCCGGGTCTGCACCCGGATGTCAAGCGCGGTGGTCCCCATTGCGTCGACCGTGGCGCCTGCGATGGTGTTGTCCTGGCGGCGCGCCGAAGTGCCGGAGACGTAAACGAAGTCGCCGGCCCGCTTGAGGTGCGGATACCGTCCGCGCGGCGTTGCCTGGCCGGCCAGGACCTTGCCGTCCGCCATCACATCAGCCCGCTAGCCAGACCCATGTGTAACAAGTGCCCCTGCCCGGAGCCAGTCATGCCTTCCCGTGATCTCAGAGAGTCTTGAGGAAGTCCCCAAGGTCGGCCAGGTCGACTCGCCGGTCGTCTCCCGCGGAAAAGACGATCCGCAGTTCGGCGCGAACGATCTCGAGCGAACCCTGACGGGCAAAACCCGCTCCGTCGTCCGGTCGGCCGGCTGGCCGCCGGCTCCGTGGCTTGGCGCGTTTCCATTCCCGCAAGTCCTCGGCCCGCCGGCGCGCCCGCCTGACCGTCATATCGTCCGCGCCGAGCGCTTGCGCGATCCGGGCGGCGGCGTCGGGGCTGGGCGCCTTCCATCCGCGCAGTACCTCGCTGACATGCGCGGGCGCGTAACCGGCCCTGTTCGCGATCTGCCCGACACGCATCGGCCTGGCACCACGGAGCCACGCGAACAGGTCCACCAGGTCGCGGGCGGGACCCGGTGGCAGGTCAGGCTCGGGCCGTTTTTTACGCGGCATCTCACCCCCGATAATGGCGCGGCAGTTCTGGACGCGGTTTTGCTCGCTGCCAATTTTTTTCGCCACCTGAGAAGAGGCGAAATCTCGTCGGTACTGACAGGCCATCGCTGCGTTCGCCGTTGTTCGCTGGCGAATTCCCGCCGGGCGGCACATGGCTGGGATGGCGGTACGGCCGTTCGGCCGACTGCCGACATCGACCTCACTGCATTGCCGCGGTCACCGGGTCGGGGCAGGGGCGGGAGGTGAGCTGACGATGGAGATCCACGGAGCGATTGCCATTCTCACCGTGGTCACTGCGGTCATTGCCGCATGGCTGTCGTAGTCGCGGTGAGCGCAGGTGGGCCGTTCCTCCGGATGAGCCCGCCTGCGGGCATCGCCGGCGGTCCTCAGTGAGCAGGCGCCCACTGGATTCCATAGCCCAGGTACAGGGCGAGGTCACGGAACTCCTGGCGGACCTCTCCGGCCGCGTCGGGAACCAGCAGTTCTCCGATGGGCCGCGGAGTCTCGAACGTCCGGACGGTTTCGCCGTCGACCCGGCGGATCCAGTCTGGCAGCCGCGCGGGATCGAACCGGACCGTGAGGTCAAGCCTGTCGAACTGGCACTCCGGCGTCACCAGGCAGTGCGGGAGCTTCAGCATGTGCCGGGGCATGCGCAGGAGCAAGCCGAAGTGATGCTCCTCGCCGGGTTGCAGCGGCTTCGGCAGCTGGACCATGAGGGTGAAGCGGTTACCCGATGGCTGTTCCTTCCGCAGCAGGCGCCCGCCGTACCGGATCCCCGCCCGCAGCTCCGATCCTGGCTGGTTGGCGTCGCTTGGCAGGTCAAGCCACGCCATGACCTCGGTGAGGTTCTCGCGGCTGGACACGATCCGGCGGTCCTGTTCTGATTCGACGATGTCGCCATCGAGGCGCATGACCGTCCGGAGTTCCGCCACGTACCAGCCGTTTGATGCCGCCGGGATCCGCCCCCGGCGACGCTGCAGCTCGCCCGCGATGAGCTCGGCCAGCCGCCATTCGGCTTCGCGGATACGCCGTAGTGCGGTGCGGCTGTCCCGGTCGATTCGCTCCGCGAGCCAGGTCGCCCGCCGGGTAAAGAGCGGTTCGTCAGTCGTTTCTTCCGATAGCGCCAGGCTGACCCTGACTGCCAGGCGGTAATCCTCGAGAAGCTGCCCGGCACACCGGGTTATCTCGGTTATCAGAGCCTGGCGGCGAGCCGCCGCGTCCGCGGTGCCGGCCAGCTCGCCCAGGAGCGGACCGAGCCGCGAATCGAGGTCGCCGGCCTGCAGGCCGCGTCCTTTATGGAGCTGGCGGATCTCTTTCGCGACTCGTTCCGCGAGTTTCTCATCGGGTTGTGTCATCTATTTGTCACATCCCGGAAAGGTGACATTGTGCCCCGCGCACTGTCTTTTCCCTTGTCTATCGGTATCTCGCCGGATACTGTCACAATCGCACTTGAGCCAAGGGTATGCCTGCGGTGAGCCCTTCGTAAGGAATGTCCTGGCTTGTTCCAGCGCGGGCCTGCTTCGGAGCAGCGGGCCCGCGTTCATGCGCTGCCGTCCGGGGCGGCAGGTCGCTGCAGGGGGAGCCTCCCGACACGGGGGGAGGGAGAGCTCCCTCTGCTGGCGTCCTGCGTCGGCAGTCACCGCCGAAAGCCGAAAGCCGCCTCCCCGCTGGGGGAGACGGCTTCCTTTCATGCCGTGTTACGGCTTGACCTGCTCCGCGCGGCGCGGGAGCTTCCAGCCCGGCCGGACGAAGTGGCAGGTGTACCCGTCGGGGTACTGCTGGAGGTAGTCCTGGTGCTCAGGCTCTGCCTCCCAGAACGGCCCGGCCGGGGTGACCTCGGTGACCACCTTGCCCGGCCACAGGCCGGAGGCGTCGACGTCGGCGATGGTGTCCTCGGCGACCCGCTTCTGCTCGTCGCTGAGGTAGAAGATCGCTGACCGGTAGCTGGTCCCGATGTCGTTGCCCTGCCGGTTCCGCGTCGTCGGGTCGTGGATCTGGAAGAAGAACTCCAGCAGGTCCCGGTAGGTGATCTTGTCCGGGTCGAAGACGATCTCGATCGCCTCGGCGTGGCCGTGATGGTTCCGGTAGGTGGCGTTGGGCACGTCGCCGCCGGTGTAGCCCACCCGCGTGGTGATCACGCCGGGCAGCTTGCGGACGAGCTCCTGGACGCCCCAGAAACAGCCGCCCGCCAGGATGGCCGTCTCGGTCCTGGTGGTCATGACGCACTCCCGTCGTCGGTGGTCTCGAACAGCTTGCGGTACTCGCCGTACCCCTCGCGCTCCAGGTCGGAAACCGGGATGAAGCGCAGGGCCGCGGAGTTGATGCAGTACCGCAGCCCGCCCTGGTCCCGCGGCCCGTCGGGGAACACGTGGCCGAGGTGGCTGTCGCCGTGGGCGGACCTGACCTCGGTCCTGGCCATGCCGTAGGTGGCGTCCTGCAGCTCCACGACGTTGCCCGGCTCGACGGGGACGGTGAAGCTCGGCCAGCCGGACTGGCTGTCGTACTTGTTGACCGAGGCGAACAGCGGCTCGCCGGAGACCACGTCGACGTACAGCCCGGGCTCATGGTTGTCCCAGAACTCGTTGCGGAACGCGGGCTCGGTGGCATCCTGCTGGGTGACCTGGTACTGCTCACGGGTCAGCCGGGTGATGGCCTCGGGATCCTTGCGGTAGGTGTCCAAAACGTCAGCTCCTTTGCTGGTGGCGCAGCCCGTTGGGTGCGGGCGCGTGTGGACACTGTGTACAACCATGCTGGGGTCCCGTCTGTTCCGCCCTGGCTAGCCGCCGCCAGCCTGTGACGGAGCCGGCCCTTCCCCTCCCACCGCGGCGGTGTTCCCGACCACCCGCTTGTGCAGCTCGATTGTCAGCCGGTCGATCTCAAGCGCCGGCCCTCACTGCGGCGGGCCGGCGGTCAGGCGGATGCTGCTCGTGGTGCGCTGGCCGGCCGGGCTGACCCAGGTGACGGAGATCGTGTCGCCGGGATGGAACCGCGTCAGGACGTTGCCGAGCTGGTCGGGGGAGCCGACGGACTGTCCGTTGATGGCGGTGATGACCGCCCCGCCGATCAGGCCGGCCTGAGCCGCCGGGCCCCCGCAGATCGTCCCGTCGACGAGGACGCCGGAAGAGACGGGCGCGATGGCCGAGGGCGCGGCCAGCCCGGCGTTGCTGGCGGAGCATCCCTGGCTGCCCCCTGACCCGTACTGCTGCTGTCCCTGCTGTGCCTGGTCCTGCGGGCTGCTGTCCGATCCGGTGCCGACGAAGATGCCAAGGAAAGGCGGATAGCCGATGGCGACGGCGGAACTGGCCCGGCCCGCCGCGATCTGGCTGGCGACCGACAGCGCGGTGTTGACCGGGATCGCGAACCCGACTGTCTGCTGCTCGGAGCCGGCGTCGTTGCCCGCGGTGTCCATGCCGATGACGCCGCCGGGGCCGGCCAGCGGGCCGCCCGAGTCGCCGGCCACGATGTCGGCGTTGGCCTGGATCATGCCGTGCAGCGTCTCAGAGCTGGTCGAGCCGGCCTCCTCACTGGCGGTGATGGTCTGGTTCAGGGCGGTCACCTTCCCGGCCGCCACCGTGATGGTGTTCTGTCCTCCGGCGTTGCCCAGGGCCACCACCGCCTCGCCGGCTTTCACGGCCGCGGAGTTGCCGATCGGCACCGTGGCGAGCCCGGACGCGCCCTGCAGCCGGATCAGGGCGATGTCGCCGGTCTTGTCGTAGCCGAGCACCGTCGCCGGATAGGTCCTGCCCATGGCGGGCACGGTGACCGTGATCGACGTGGAGTCGTCGATGACGTGGTTGTTGGTCAGCACCAGCCCGCTGGAGTTGATCACCATGCCGGTTCCGGCGGCCTGCTCGCTGTTGTACCGGAGGGCGGTGTTGATGATCACGACACCTGGCCGCACTCGCGCGGCGATGTCCTGCGCGCTCTTGCCAACCGGTGCGGCGGAGGAAGGCGGCGCGGGCACCATGCCGCTCCCCTGGGCGGAACCGCCCGAGCCGCCGGACGCCGGGCTGTAGAACGCGAGGAGCAGGACCACCGCGAGCCCCGCGCCCAGTACCGTCATGATGAAGTGCGTCAGCACGTTCCCGCGCCCGCGGCGCGTCAGGAACGGCCCGTAGCCGCTGTCTCCTGTCATCTGCGGACCCAGCCTTTCTGTCGGTGCCCTAGGGGGAGGCCGCCTCGCTCCGCGGCGGCTGGCCATCCACGCCTGGCGTGGCGCGCCGGAAGACCGGCCGTCCGTAACGGTGCCGGTAGAGCAGGTAGGCGGGCAGCCCGGCGAGGAGGGGAAGCCAGTAGGAGGCGATCCGGTAGGCGAGGACGGCCAGGACGGCGTGGCCGGCGGGTACGCCGGCCAGGACCAGCAGGCCGGTCAGGCTCGCCTCCACGATGCCCAGTCCGCCTGGGGTGAGCGGCAACAGGGCGACAATTCCCGCGGCCGAGTAGGCCAGCAGCACCACTGAGGGCTGCGGATCGGCTCCGGTGGCGCGGAGCGCGGCCAGCAGGCAGCCGAAGTCGAAGCCCAGCCGGCCAGCGGTCAGCAGGATGGCCTGCCACCATTTCTTTCCCAGCACTCGCCTCATCGCGTCGCGCTGGTCAAGCAGCCGCTTGTCCAGGCCGGTCACCGGCGGCCGGCGACCGCGGGTCACCCGGTTCCGCAGGCGCTGCGCCGCGCGTCCGGCCGCGGCCAGCGGCCAGTCGGCGCGCAGGATGATCACGCTGAAGACCGCGAACGCGGCGAACCCGGCGAGCCCGAGCAGTGCGGTACGAACCAGGCCCTGGCTGACCGGTACGCCGGCCAGGATGGCGGGCAGCGTGAAAACGGGCAGCGCGAGCAGGCCGCCGATGCCGATCAGCGAGAACGTGGTCAGGGCACTGACGGCGGTACCGGTATCGAATCCCGCGGTGGTGAGCATGGCGAACTGGACCGCGGCGCCCGCCGCGTCGCCGCCGGGCAGGCTGTCGGTGACCGCGTTCCCGGCCAGGCCGGCGGTGACGACGGCGAACCAGCCTCTCGTCCGCAGGGCTAGCCGCTGCAGGGCGAAGTTGCAGGTAAACGAGATCAGTTCGGCGGCGAGCATGACCGTGAACCACACCGGGCTGAGCGTCGACAGCCGCGGCCACGCGCCCAGCACGGCGATGAGCTTCGGCAGCAGGAGGTAGAGGGTCGCGCCGGCCACCGCGACGACCACGGCCTGCTTGACGACCTTTTTCCACGTGAGCGGTCGCGCCTGCGCGGCGTCGATCGACGCCGGGCTGACCATGCGGTGCGCGGCCTGGGCCTTTTTCTGTACCTCCCCGTGCACTCCGCCAGTACATCCCGCCGCACGCCAGGAAGCCAAGACTCCTCGCCTAGCCACCGATCGACACCGGCTATTGGCCACCGGGACAACCCGCGATCCCGGACCAGTCCTTGGCTGTTGGCAACCAATTTTCCCACCGCGAATTGTGCGGGCCGAACCGGGTGGTGGCGCCGGGGCGAGAGGCGATGGATTATGGACTAGCCGCGGGCCCGCCTGTCAGCACCGCGGGCCGGCGGCCGCCTGCAGCCATCCGAGGACATCCGAGGAAGGGTCCACATGAGCATCACCACGCGAGCCGCGGTCTGCCGGGTGCCCGGCCAGCCATGGGAGATCACGGAACTCGAGCTGGACGAGCCGAGGGCGAACGAGGTCAGGGTCAAGTTCTTCGCGGCCGGCCTGTGCCACTCCGACGACCACATCCAGAAGGGCGACGCGCCGATGCGCCTGCCGGTCGTCGGCGGCCACGAGGGCGCGGGCATCGTAGACGCGGTGGGCGAGTCCGTTACCCGGGTCAAAGAGGGCGACCACGTGACCTGCTCGTTCATCCCCGCCTGCGGGAAGTGCCGGTACTGCGCGACCGGCCGCCAGAACCTGTGCGACGCCGGCAAGAACGCCGGCACCGGGATGTTCCCCGACGGCACGTTCCGGTTCCACCAGGGCGGCGAGGACTTCGGCGGCCTGTGCGTGCTCGGCACGTTCTCGCAGTACGCGGTGGTCCACGAGTTCTCCGTCATCAAGATCCCCGAAGAGATCGGCTTCGACGTCGCCGCGCTGGTGGCCTGCGGCGTGCCGACGGGCTGGGGCTCCGCGGTCAGGGCCGGCGACGTACGCGCCGGGCACACCGTGGTGATCTACGGCGCGGGCGGCGTGGGCAGCAACGCGGTGCAAGGCGCGCGGTTCGCCGGGGCGAAGAACGTTGTCGTGGTGGACCCGGTGCCGTTCAAACGGGAGATGGCGGAGCTGTTCGGCGCCACGCATACCTTCGCCACCGCCGAGGAAGCGCAGGACTTCGTCAGGGAGACTACCTGGGGCGAACTGGCCGACCGCGCGATCATCACGGTCGGCATCCTGCACGACGAGGTGATCGCGAACGCCATCAAGGTCGTGGGCAAGACCGGCCAGGTCACGATCACCGCGGTCGGGAACGGCCGGGTCAACGAGAACCCCGGCATGCTGATCGGCTACCAACGCAGGATCCAGGGCTCGATCTACGGCGGGTGCAGCCCTCTCGTCGACGTGCCGATGCTCATCGGCCTCTACCAGGCGGGCGATCTCAAGCTGGACGAGCTGATCACCCGCCGCTACAAGCTCGACGAGATCAACGAGGGCTACCAGGACATGCTCGACGGCAAGAACATCCGCGGCGTGATCATCCACGAGCACTAGCACCCGTCCGCGAAGGGAACATCAGAAGATGAGCATCACCACCCGCGCCGCCATCACCCGGGCCCCGCACGTTGGCTGGGAGCTCGTCGACCTGCAGCTCGACGAGCCGAAGGCGCACGAGGTCAGGGTCAAGCTGATGGCGGCCGGGCTCTGCCACTCCGACGACCACATCACTACCGGGGACGCTCCGATCCGGCTGCCGGTCGTGGGCGGGCACGAGGGCGCCGGGATCGTCGAGTCCGTCGGCCCTGACGTGCAGCGCGTCAAGCCTGGCGACAAGATCGTCTGCTCGTACATCCCGGCCTGCGGCGCCTGCCGGCCGTGCTCGACAGGGCACTCCAACATGTGCGTGAAAGGCCTGAATGCCGGCACCGGCATGTTCGAGGACGGCACGTGGCGGTTCCACGAGGGCGACACGGACATCGGCGGCTTCTGCACGCTCGGCACCTTCTCCCAGTACGCGGTCGTGTCGGAATGGGCGACCGTGCCGCTGCGCGAGGACTTCCAGGACATCCCGTGGGAGGTCCTGTGCCTGGTGGGCTGCGGCGTGCCGACCGGCTGGGGGTCCGCGGTGCACGCGGCCGGAGTGCGGGCCGGCGACACCGTGGTGATCTTCGGCGCGGGCGGCGTGGGCAGCAACGCGGTGCAGGGCGCGCGGTTCGCGGGAGCGAAGAACGTGGTCGTGGTGGACCCGGTGGAGTTCAAGCGGGAGATGGCCACCACCGTGTTCGGCGCCACGCACGCGTTCGCCACCGCCAAGGAAGCGCACGAGTTCGTCGTCGAGACCACCTGGGGCCAGCTCGCCGACCACGCGATCATGACCCCAGGCGCGGTCACCGAGGAGATGGTGCAGGCCGCGGTCATGATGACCGGCAAGGGCGGCAAGGTGACGATCACCGCCGTCGGCCACATCAACGAGCGCGCCGTGCACGTGCACGCGGGGATGCTGATCGGCTACCACAGGCAGATCCGCGGAGCGCTGTTCGGCGACAGCAACCCGCTGTACGACATCCCGATGCTGCTCGGCCTGTACAAGTCCGGCCAGCTCAAGCTGGACGAGCTGGTCACCCGCAAGTACACGCTTGACCAGGTGAACCAGGCCTACCAGGACATGAACGACGGGAAGAACATCCGCGGCGTCATCATCCACGAGCATTAACTAGCCACGAGCCACTGCCCGGCGGGAAGGCGGTCGATGGCCCATCGACCACCTTCTTTGGGGGACGATGGCCCATCGACCACGTTGGGCGGGCGCGGTTCGGGATGAAGCGCCTGGCGGCGGGTAGCCAAGGCACATGGCTGATTCAGAAACCGGCACCCGCGAGGCGGCCGCAGAGCTGCGGATCACCCGGGTCAGGGCGCTCGATAACCAGGCCCTCGTCGCGCTGGTGACCTACTTGCTGGCCAGGCACCCCGACACGTTCCCGGCGATGCTGGACGACGCGCTGAGCTCGGTCAGCCCGAAACAGGCCGGCTAGCGTAACCCGCCGCGTCAGGCGCCACCGCGCGGCCACGCAGCGGCGGCCACGCCACCGAGGTCCCCGCGAACGCCGACCTGATGGCGCGCCGCTGCTCGGCGGTGGTCCCGCCCCACACGCCGTCAGTGACCCCCTGCTCGAGCGCCCAGGCCAGGCACCGGACCTGTATCGGGCAGGTCTGGCAGATCCGGATGGCCTCCTGGACCTGACGCAGCGCGGGCCCGGTGGTCCCGATCGGGAAGAAGAGGTCCGGATCGGCGTCGCGACAGGCGGCATTACCACGCCAGTCCCCGGGCCCGGTTATGGCCGATTCCATGACTCCTCCCTTCAGCAAGGCGTGATTCGTCCTGCCGCCAGCCTCGGGCCAGGGAAGGTGAGCAGGCATCCCCCATTTTGTGTGATTTCGCTGCGGGCCGGTTCCGGCCGGCCGCCGCCCTGGCGGGCATCATGGGCGCATGACCGACGCGACTGAGACCGAACTGCTGCTGCGTTTCCTGAACGCGCAGCGCCGCCACGTGCTCGGCATCCTGGAGGACCTGCCTGAAGATCAGCTGCGGCGGCCGGTGCTGCCGTCTGGCTGGACGTGCCTGGGCCTGGTGAAGCACCTGGCGCTGTCCGACGAGCACTACTGGTTCCGCAGCGTCGTCGGCGGCGAGTCGTTCGACTTCTTTCCCGAGGGGGAGAACGCCGAATGGCGCCTGGACCCCGGCGAGTCGGCAGCGGACGTCTTCGCCCTGTACCGGGAGGAGATCGAGCACTCGAACGCCGTCATCGCGGCGACTCCGCTCGACATGCCGCCGCGCCAGCCCGACAGCTGGTGGCAGGACGCGGGTATCGATTTCCCTAACCTCAGGTACATCATGCTGCACGTGATCACGGAAACGTCCGTGCACGCCGGGCACCTCGACGCCGTCAGGGAACTCATCGACGGCCGCCAGTGGATCGTGCTGTAACTGTTCCGTACATTGACCCTATGCCGGACGACATTCTCTCGACCTACGCGCAAGCCCAGCCGGACAAGCCGGCCGTCATCGAGGACAGACCCGACGGGACCATCGTCAGATGGACGTATGCCGAGCTCGAGGAGCGGTCGAACCGGCTGGCGAACCTGCTGCTGTCGCTGGGCGCCGGGGGCGCCGGACCGGACGCGAAGGTGCTGTGGTGCGGGCCGAACTCTCCCGAGGTCGTGGCCGTGCTGAACGCCGCGCGGAAGACCGGCGCCATAGCCGTGCCGCTGAACTACCGGCTGTCGGCGGACGAGGCGCGCTACGTCATCAACCACAGCGACGCCGAGGTCGCGTACGTGGATCACGAGTACGTGCCGCTGTTCGCGGCGCTCCGCGACCGCGGCGAGCTGGAGAAGGTCCGGCATATCATCGCGGCTGGCGGCCCGGCCCCGGCGGCCCCGCGGCAGGCGCTGGCCGGGATGCTGACCGAGGCCGACATCGCCGCCGCGTCGTCCCATCCGCCGGACGTCGGGGATCTCGCTGGGACGGGCGGGACGATGATCTACACCTCGGGCACCACCGGGAAGCCGAAGGGCGCGTTCCGGTCCGGCGCGCCGGATCCGGAAGTCTTCGGCGCCCTGCTGAACCTGTTCGGCTACCGACCCGACGACGTCTACCTCACCGCAGGCCCGCTGTATCACAGCGGCCCGAGTGCCTTCCTGCGCGCCGCCCAGCTTTACGGCCAGACGATGATCGTCCAGCGCAAGTTCGACGCCGAGGACTGGCTGCGGCTGGTGGACACCTACCAGGCGAGCTCGACGTTCGCCGCCCCCGCCGTGATGCGGATGATCTGCGCGCTGCCGAAGGAGGTCAAGGACCGCTACGACCGGTCGACCATGCGCGTGATGATCGCCAACGCGGCGCCGTGGAGCTACGAGCTGAAAAAGCGGTACGTGGCGGACTTCCCGCCCGGGTCGCTGTTCGAGATCTACGGCTCGACCGAACTCGGCGTCGACACCGTCCTGCTGCCCGAGGACCAGCTGCGCAAGCCGGGATCGTGCGGCAAGCCCGCTCCCGGGATCGAGATCATGCTGGTCGGCGCCGACGGCAACCGCATCACAGGCACCGGGCCTGAGCACGCCGGCGAGGTTTTCGTGCGGTCCAACGTCATGTTCGACGCCTACTACAAGAACGACGCCAGCTACGCGGCGAACAGCCGCGGCGACTTCCACACGGTCGGCGACATCGCCTACTGGGACGACGAGGGCTACCTGTACATCTGCGACCGCAAGAGCGACATGATCATCTCCGGCGGGATGAACGTCTACCCCGCCGAGATCGAGGCGGTACTCGAGCAGCATCCGGGGATCTACGAGACCGCGGTCTTCGGGATTCCGTCGGAGCAGTGGGGCGAGGTCGTGCACGCGACCGTCGTGCGGTCAGCGGGAGCGGCAGAGGCGTCGCTGACCGGTGCGGAGGTCACGGCATTCGCGCGCGAGCACCTGGCCGGCTACAAGGTGCCGCGCTCGGTGGACTTCGCCGCCGAGCTGCCGCGCACCGGCTCGGGCAAGGTGCTCAAGCGGCAGCTGCGGGCGCCGTACTGGGCCGGCCGCGGCGCCCAGGTGGGGTAGCGCCAGGTCCTGGCACCGCCCGCTAAGGAGGCGGCGGGTAGACGGCCGACCAGTCGGCCGCCATGTCGATCACGGTCCACTTGTTCTCGGCGGCTGCGGCGAGAATCTGGTCCGTGCCGCTCCCCAGGACGGGATCACGGGTGTACGCGTACTCGCGGTCCTGGTCGGTGTGATTCACGACTAGCTGCAAGGTCCGGTGCGAGCTGGCGGCGGTCCACTGCAGCATGGCGAGGTCGCCGTCGGTGTTCCCGGCGGCCAGGATCGGGCGCTGCCCCACGTGGGCGTGGATGGAGCTTGGCTTTTGCGGCCCGTCGTTGATGACCTGGATGGCATCGCCCTTGATGAGCTCAGGGCCGTCAGGGCCGTCCCGGAACTCGGTGGCTCCCACGCTGCCGATCACCCGGTGCGGGGGCAGGCCGTAGACCTCGCTCGCGAAGGCGCGCATGAAATCGGTGCCGCCTCCGGAGAAGATCCAGCACGAGAAGCCATTGGCAGCCAGCAGGTCAAGCAGCTCCAGCATTGGCTGGTACACCATCGCCGGGTAAGGACGGCCGAAGCGCGGGTGCCGGGCCGACGCCAGCCAGCGACGGCACACGGCCGCGAACTCATCGGTGCTGACCCCCGCGTGAGTGAGCTTCACCAGCTCAGCCAGCGCCGCCAGCCCGCCAGCCCGCAGCTGGTCAGGGCTTACCGGATGCCCCAGCTCGGCCGCCCGGTCTAGGGCGAAGGCCAGCTGCGCGTATACCGGCCGCTCGATCCACAGCGTGCCGTCGTTGTCGAATACGGCGATGCGGTCGGGTTCCGCGACGAAGTCAGGCGAATCAGGCGCCGTCACCGCGTGCACGAAGTCCAGGACAGCCTGTTTCGCGGGCGTCTCACGCCAGCCCGGCAGCGCGTCCGCGCCGATCCGCGGCTCCATCACGCCTCCGGCCCTGAGCCCGGTGCGCGGACGGTCCACGCGTAGATGACGGCGCTGCCGGCGGCGAGATCGTGCAGGGCGCGGTGCTCGCGCTGCACGAGGATGCCGAGGAAGCCCAGGCCGCAGAACAGGAAGCTGAAGGGGAATACCAGCGCGCGGACGGTTGCGTGGCGCGGCTCGAGAACGGCCCCGTCAGTGCGCACCACCCGGATGCCGAACACGGCCATGCCGAGGGTCCGGCCGTTCGTCGCCCACGAGAAGCCGAAGTACGCGAGCTCCCACGCCGCGAAGAGCCCGGCCACGACGCCGGTTGAGTGATTCCAGCCGACCAGGTTGCCGGTGATGACCTGCGCGCCATAGGAGATGGCCGCCAGCGCGACGCAGAAAATGCCCGCGCTCACTACGATGTCGATGACGAAGGAAGCAAGCCGGGAAACCGCGCCGGCGTAATGTCCCTGGTATCGCAGGGCCGGCTGGACGGTCACGGCCCGGCCTGCACGGCAAGCAGCGGCGGCGGCGCGGCGTCCTTGCGCCGCAGCAGGACGCGCACCCAGCCGTCGATGACCTGGTCGAGCCCGGCCGTCCTGTAGCGCACCGCGTCGACCGCCTCGCGCGCCATACCGCCAGACGACTGGGCGATGATCGCGCCAAGATCCGCCTTCTCGACCAGGCCTGCCACGTCGATCCGCTGCGCCAGTTCGTTCACGTCCACCTGGCCGAGCAATTCGTTCAGGTCTATCTTCCGCAGCACGGCGTCGATATCGACGCGGCTGATGATCGCGTTCACGTCGACCCGGGCGACGAGCTCGTTGACGTCGAGAGCGCCGACCACGAGGTCGACGACGCGCTCGGTGACCTGCTGGGCCAGCGCCTCAGCGGGGTCGGTCCATCGCTTGCCTGCGGACGCCGGCCGGTCACGGGAGTTCACGTTCGTCAGTATCAGCCAGCGGCGGGGCAGTGGCGGTCATCCGCGGCGGATGAGACTGGTTCTTTCCCGATGGTCGGCAGAGCCCGAGCTGAACGCTCGCGTCGCGCCCTGGCAATAAATCGGTAACGCAATAAATCAGTAACGCTTGGGCATAGATGATCGCCCGCGCTTGGGGTAGTGCCATGGCGGGCATATAGTGCCGATGCCCTCAAATCGGCAGTATCGGGAGGAATGGTGCGCACGCATCGCTATCAGATCACCATTCTCGGTGGTCTGGGCGAGTTGGGCCGCGAGGCATTCGCCGATTTTAAAATCGAATACGCCAACGGCAATACCGTGCTTACTGGTGATCTTGACCAGGCTGCCCTGTATAGCGCGCTCAACCGCACCCTTGCGCTTGGGCTGGAACTGGTGGCGCTGAGCCGGCTGAGCGAGGCGCCCGCCTGATACTGACCAGGTCGAGGCCCAGCTCCCGCACGCTCTCCAAGATCGCGTGCAAGCCAGGCTGGTCCAGGTCAGGGGCCAGAACCGTGATCTCGTAGGCATGCCTGGCCACAGTGACCTCCTTGCGATTCTCGGCGCGCTCCATGCCCATCCTTCCCAGCCCGGCGGCTTCCATGTACTCCACGAGGGATGATCCGCTGCCGGCGTGCGGCTGATTGGATCGCCGCATGATCGGAGGTGGGCGATGGATACCTTCGTCGTGTTCGCCGCGAGCTACGACACGCTGGGCGCGGCCGAGGCCGACTATCACGCCGTCCGCGAGCTCTACCTGGGGTCCGGGCTGATTGACACCTATGATGCGGCGGTCATCACCAGGGACGGCGCCGGGAAGGTCAGCATCGTCGCCAAGCACGAACGGCCGACGCGCCGGGGCGCGTGGCGCGGGCTGGGCATCGGGCTGGCCGGCGGCGCGCTGCTGGCGCTCTTCCCGGCGATAGGCCTCGGCGCCGGGCTGCTGCTCGGCGGGACGAGCGGGGCCGGCTTCGGCGCTCTGGCCGGGCACGTCACCGCGGGCCTGCGACGCGCGGACCTGAAGGATCTCGGTGAGTTGCTCGACGAAGGGCACAGCGGGCTCGTGGTCGTGGCCGCCAGCGACCTCGGCGACCAAGTCGAGCAGGCCATCACGCACGCGAGCGGGCTGGCGAGAAAGCAGCTCACCGCCGACGAGACGGCACTGGAGGCAGAGATCGACGCGGCGGTGCCCAGCCCCGCGCAGAGCCAGGACGAGAGCTATCGGCAGGCGGTGGCCCACGCGGAAGCCGCGGTGGCCGAGGCCGAGGCGGCGGCCGCGGCCGCGGAGCGGGAGGCCGAACGGTACTCGACCTTCCGCTCGCCGCGGGACAGCGGTGCCGGCGGGGTCACCGGTTGACGCGAGGCAAGCTCATTCGTGCCGGGTGATGCGGGCGGCGGCGGCCGCGAGCGATGGTGCTGGCAGTTCAGTTCACCAGCCCCGGCGCCGCCGGGGCTCCGACACGCGGAGACCACATGGCGACTCTTACCGCATGGAAGTTCTCGACCCCCCAAGGCGCCGATATCGCGCTGGAGAAGCTGCAGAAGATGCAGAGTGAGCAGCTGATCAACGTCCAGGACGCCGCGGTCGTCAGCTGGGAGGTAGGACGCAAGAAGCCCAAGACCCGTGAGCTGCACGACACCAAGAAGGCAGGGGCGCTCGGCGGCGGTTTCTGGGGTCTACTGTTCGGCTTGATCTTCTTCGTCCCTATCCTCGGCCTGGCCATCGGGGCGGCCACCGGCGCTCTGTTCGGCTCGATGGCCGACGTCGGCATCAGCAACGCGTTCATCGACGACGTCAGGCAGAAGGTCACGCCAGGCACCTCGGCACTGTTCCTGCTCAGCTCGGACGCCGTAGTCGACCGAGTGAAGAGCGAGTTTTCCGGGGCCGAGGCCGAGCTCATCAGCACCAACCTGTCCGCGGACCAGGAAGCAAAGCTCCGCGAGGCGTTCGCGAACGAAGACTAACCGATCCAGCCAGCTCCAACCCGCTTGTCCTGCGCCGCGCCCGCGGCGCAGGACAAGCGGGTTCCTGCAGCTCAGAGGGAGTACTCATGGAATCTGCAGACTATGACGACGACGACTTGGCGTCGGCACAGGGCGTGCTGATCGCGCAGTCATGGCTGGCGACGGTCATTCTCGGCGCCGTGACGCTGATCCTCGGACTTATCGTGAGCTTCCACCCGGGCGGGTCACTCAACGTCGTCGCGGTATTGCTCGGCATCCTGGCGATCTGCTCGGGGATTTTCCACCTAGTCAGGATCTTCGGCCGGGGGGAGGCGCACCGGGTGTGGAGCGGCATCGTCGGCTTGGCGTTCATCGTCGTCGGCGTCGTGCTGATCCGTCACCTGCACCTGACCATCGCGCTCATCGGCCTGTACGTGGGCATCACGTGGATCGTCCAGGGCGTGACCTCGCTGATCGTCTCCGTTTCCGGCGGCGAGCGCGAAGGACGGGGCTGGTGGATCTTCTTCGGCGTGGTGAGCCTGATCGCCGGGATCGTCGTCGTCGCCACCCCGGTCACCTCTCTCACCGTGCTCGCCCTGCTCCTCGGCATCAGTTTCATCATCATGGGCATCATCGAGATCATCGGCGGGCTCATGATCAGGCACATGGCAGGCGCC
>NZ_JBARCR010000190.1:0-9950 GCF_049794275.1 Trebonia sp. | reverse complement strand
TTGTCACCTGTGCGGATCCCCGGCTCACCGACATCGAGCAGATGCTGGGTCTTGCCCACGCCGATGTCGACATGATCAGGAACTTCGGCACCGTGATCGATGACGACGCGGTCCGGTCGCTTGTTCTGTCGACCAGGCTGCTGGGCACCCGGGAGATAATGATCATCAATCACACCGACTGTGGGATGCTCAGGTTCACCGACAGCGAATTGGAGGACCGGCTCCGCAAGGAGACGGGGCAGGCGCCGATTGCGCCGGCCAAGTTCTACAGCTTCACCGACGCTGAGGCGAACACCAAGGAGCAGATCCAGAAGGCCAGCTCACATCCATGGATCTCGCCGGAGGTCCCGGTCAGGGGATTCGTCTATGACGTCAGCACCGGGCGGCTCAGGGAAGTGTTCGCCGGCGGGGAGACCGTCACCGGTTAGTGAGGGCGTCGCCGCCTGGGCGTGTGTGCTGCGTGAGGACGCCTCGCGGCAGAGCTCGGCGCTCAAGCTGCATCAGACTTCAGGCCTTCGCTGTCCGCACCGGGTGAAGCCGGCCTTGGCGTTCGCCTCGCGCACAGGTGACCGGGCACAGACCAGGGTTACCCAGGGGCCATCGTGCGCTTTGAGTGTGCTGGCTACAGCATGCCAAGCCGTGCAATGCTCAAGGCGATTGACGCCTTCCGTGACCAGCAGAAGGGCCAGCGCGCCAGCCAGGCCTCGCCGAGGCAGGCGGAGCGCCACGCGGCCTTCATCCCTGCGGGTCGCCTTCAGGCTAGTCCCAAGACTGGTGACTTTACGTGAACAACAGCACGACACGGCCACGGATGCCAGGCATGAAGCCTGGAGCCGGGACATCTTCCCCGGCCACCTGGTCGACACTGACTGCAGGCCCGTGATGAGCGGGCTGTGCGACCCAACCAGCGGAGGTTCCAAAATGGCCGAGCTCCCGGCGCCCCCAGAGGGAATCGCGCTAGCCCACTTCATCGTCTCCGCTGACATCGAGCGCTCCCGGCGCTTCTACACCGAAGTCCTCGGCGGCAGGGTGGCGTTCTCCGGTCCCGGCGGGCTGACCTACGTCGCGCTGTCCAACAGCTGGATCATCATCAACACCGGCGGAGGCCCCACCGACGACAAGCCGGCGGTCACCCTGCAGACGCCGCGCGACCCGGACCGGGTCAGCAGCTTCCTCAATATCCGGGTCAAAGACATCCACGCCGTGTACGCCGAATGGAGCGCCCGCGGCGCCCACTTCCTGACACCGCCCAAACAGCACCAGTACGAGACCCGCTGCTACATCCGCGACCCCGACGGCCACCTCATCGAAGTAGGCCAAACCACCGACCCAGAAGGCGACTGGACACCCGCCCACTGGCCCTCCAGCACACCCGCCGAGACGTCCGGGTGAAAGCCGAGACCACCAGTCAATGACTTCGACCTACCCCGGACGACGATGACCGAGATGCTCGGCGGGCCGCCCGACTTCCGCGACCTGTCGGTGACACGACCTGAACATCATCGCCGAAATAGCAGGCCAAACAGCCTCTGTCTCCCGTCATCCCCTCGTCCGGCATCTCGGCCGCCCGGCAGCGCGCCAGGTCCGCCGCGGGCCGGCCGCTACCGCTGGCCCGCCAGGTGCCCGTGCCGTCAGCTCCCGCGGACGTGGTCTACGGGATCGGCCGCATCGACGCCTCCGGTCGGATCGCCGACCGGGCCAAAGCCGCCCACGCATTCGCGACCGCCGACGAGGCACAATCGGCGATCACCGGCATGACCAGGGGCAGGGCGCCGCTCGCAGTCTCAGGTGATCAGGTAGAGGCTGTCGCCGATGAGCCAGATGCCCAGGAGCAGGCTCCCCACGATGATCGCCTGTTCGGTGTGCGCGTCGATCCAGGTCCGGGCGCTGGTCAGGAATGTCTGGCTGCGATCGGGCCGGAACGCCGTGTAGATCTCCATGGCCAGGTAGGAGGCCGAGGCCAGCACGCAGTAAAAGAACAGCGCGAGGAAGCTTTCCCAGCTGGACAGCTTGGCCTCCACCACAGTCGCGGCGCCCGCGCCGATCAGGCCCCAGGGCTGCAGCGCCGGCGCCAGGCCGAGCGCGAACCAGGGGGACATGTCGTCCACGTGCTCCTGCCACTTCGGCGGCTTCTTCGGCGGCTTGGGCCGTCCCCTGGCCCGGATGTGCCGGATCGCGATCACGACCAGGAGCACGCCGAGCGCGGTCTTGACCGCCAGCGCCGCCAGCGAGGGCGCCGTGTTCGGCTGGGGCGGGTTGTTGCCGGTGGCCAGGACGGTGATCGTGACCACGATGGCCAGCGACACCAGCCAGCCGAAGGTGAAGGCCGCGCCTTTGCGCACGCCGCGCCTGGACGGCAGCACGACCAGGAATGCCGTCAGCGGCAACGGGTCGAGCGTTACCGCCAGGCCGATCAGGACCAGGTCAAGGACCAACATGGCTGTCCCCCTCCGCCTCCAGGGAATTCCAGCCTGCCCGGCCGCGCATCATCCCGCAGGGATAAAACCGGACCACGTAAGCTCCGATCCCGGGGCTTCGAGCTGGCTGTTCACCGGGTGCGCGGGCTCGCAGGCCGCAGCGGTCTCAGGCCGGCCCGGTGTCGCCGGGGGTACCGGTCCCGGTCCGGCGCTGGTTGGCTTGGATCCATGCGGTGCCGTCGGCGTAGGCGCGTTGAAACGTGGCGCCCACCCGCTCATCGCCGGCGTAGATGTCCTGCGGGCCGATCACGTCGGTGACCCCGGCGGCGCGGAGCTCGTCGTGGATCTGCTCGCTGGCCGACACCAGGACGAGCTTGCTGCCGGCATCCGTCAGCGCCGTGCCGTAGCGGCACAGCACCTCCATGAACGTGGTGCCGAGGTCGGTCCGGCCGCGCAGCCGCACGATGACCACCGAGTTGCCCGAGGCGCTGGCAACAGCCGGGAGCTGTGATTCGAACGCCGCCGCGGCGGCGAAGAACAGGCTGCCGTACGGCTGGAGCACGACCACCTCGCCGGCCGGGACCTCGGCCGGCGGGTCGGTCTCGGTCAGGTTCCCGTCCGGGCCGGGGACCTGGCGCTTAATGGTGACCCGGTTGGACTGGCGTACCACGTGCAGGACCATCGACAGGCCGACCCCGGCGAGCACCGCGTACTGCAGCGGGATGAGCATGGTCAGCGTGAAGGTGACCACCAGGATGGTCTTCTGTACCAGGCCGGTCTTCCACACCGAGGCAAGATCGCCGGGCTTGATCGTCCGGAAGCCGACCAGGATGAGCAGGCCGGCCAGGGCGGGCATGGCAATGTGGCCGACCAGCCCGGCGAAGGCCAGGATCACCACCGCCATCACCACGCCGGCGATCACCAGGGCCAGCCGCGACCGGGCGCCCGCGGCCTTGTTCAGCGAGGTGGCCGACATGGACCCGCCTACCGGCATCCCCCGGAAGATCCCGGCGATCACGTTGGCGGCACCTTGCCCGATGAAGTCACGGGAGGCATCGGGATAGCTCCCGTCGGGGTTGGGGAAGGCGGCCGAGATCGCCGCGCCCTGGATCAACCCGACGAAGGCCAGCGACAGCGCCGGGACGATGAGCGGCGGGACCAGCCGCAGCACCGGGGCCACGGGGATCGGAAGCGCGCGGGGAATGGCACTGAGATCGCCGACGATCGCGATGCTGCTCCAGCCGAGGAGAGCTACGCCGGCCGAGGTGATGATGACTGCCAGGACCAGCCCGAGCGGGCCCAGCCTGGTCCGTTCGAGCAGCAGTATCAGCGCGATCGTCACCAGTCCCGCCGCCAGGGATTGCAGGTGGAGCTCATGCGGGTGGATAAGGGTGTTGAGGGCGCGGACGACCCGGTTGGCGCCTTCGGCCTTGTAGCCGGTGAGGTTGGCCAGCTGGCCCAGGATGATGTTCACCCCCACAGCGGAGATGAATCCGGTCATCACCGCGTTGGACACGAACCGCAGCACATGCCCCAGCCGCAAGAACCCGGCCGCGAGCATGACCACCCCGGTCAGCACCGACAAGGTGAACAATGCCCGCGCCTGATCACTGGCCGAGTGAACGGCCGGCACGTCAGCGATGACGATGGCCATCGCGCCGGTGGCCTGGACCGCCATGAACGCCGAGCCGGTAAACAGCGACCCGCCGACCGTGCCGAACAGGTAGGCGTACAGGCCCGCCAGCGGGCTGACCCCGGCCAGCAGTCCCGCGGCCAGGCCATCGGGAACGCTCTCCACGCCCAGCACCAGGCCCGCCACGGCGTCCTTGCCCAGCGTGTCCCGCTTGATCGCGACGCGGGTTTTCATGCTATGGCCCGGCGCGTCCCGCCAGGAGACAAACAGAACGGCATAACAGGCTCCATCAGCAGGTTCCGCGCACATCGGCCTCAGCAAGTCCCCCTCCACTCCAGCCGGCCGGCACCGGGCAGTACATCACCCCCAAGGATGGCCGGGACCGGGAGAGCAACCTGATGGTGTACCGTCCCGACCTGGATAACAGCCCCCCTCACCAGCGTCGAACCCCTCAAGGATGAAGAAAGCCGGTCCAATCCATACCGCCACCCACAGGAACACCCGGGACGTCGCGAGTTTCTTGCGATGTATGAGCCAGAGCCCCCACTGAGATAAGGAAGACAAGGACCGCAAGGTAGCCCATCACCCGCATGTTCCAGTACTGGATGAACACGTTCGGTACGTGGTAGCCGGGCCCGTACTGCTCGATGTACTGCGCCTGCAGCGGGTTCAGCCCGACCACCTTGCCGTTCCAGTGGTCGGTGGCCAGCAGGGACAGCAGGCCGCGATCTTCATCGGCTGGTACTTGGCCTCGATCACGCCGAGCTCGTCGCCGACCAGCATCGTGAACAGGATCGCCGATTCCAGGACCGTCAGGGCGAGCCGGGCCGACGGGGTGAATACGTCGCGGTCCCCGCCGTGCCGCAGCTGCTAGGCGGAGACAGCCAGCATGACGGCGGCGCCGGTGACCAGCGACGCGAGCAGGACCTTGGCATATCCCCAGACGAACACCAGGTTGGTGAAGACCGCCCAGATGTCGGTCCAAACTCCTCGGCTTGGCGTCCTTGTCGAGGCCTGACGCACCCATGATCGGCGTCTGCGGCCGACGGGACCTTATCCGTGCCGGGTAGTGCTGGTCTGGCTGACGCCGCCTCCGAGGCTCGGGGCTGCTGCTTTTCATCCCCGTCGAGGGAGGCGGCTGGGTAGGGCAGGGAGGAGCATACGGGTCAGGCACCACTATCGCTGATTCGCCCGGGTGGCAGGCTGACGATGACAACCAACCAGATCCTGACCGGGGTGGGCCTGATCCTCGCGCTTGCGGTCGGCTCTCAGGTGCTCGCCAGCCGTCTCCGGATTCCAGCGATCATCATCCTGCTACCTGTCGGGTTCACCGCCGGCGCGATCACCACCGACGTCAACCCGCAGGACCTGCTGGGGGCCGCGTTCCAGCCGCTGGTGTCGCTCGCGGTCGCCGTCATCCTCTACGACGCGGGCATGTCCCTGGATCTGCGGAAGCTGCACGGGCAGACACGACGGGTCGTGGTCCGGCTGATCGCCATAGGCGTGCCCATCACCTTGGCCTTCGCGGCCGTGTTCGCGGGACTGCTACTGGACATGTCCAGTAAGGCAGCCCTGATGCTCGGCGCCATCCTGGTTGTGTCGGGCCCCACGGTCGTGGGGCCGCTGCTTGTTTTCATCCGTCCCACCGATCGGCTGCAGCGGGTCCTGTCCTGGGAAGGGTCACTGATCGACCCGGTCGGCGGCATCCTCGGGGCGGTCATTTTCCACGCCGTGCTCGCGAGCACCCGCCAGGGCTTCGGCTACCAGCTGGCGCAGTTCCTGGCCGGCGTCTGCGTGGGCCTGGCGGGGGGCATTGCCGGCACCGCACTGCTGTGGCTACTGCTGCGGAAACTCCGGCTCGGCGAGGTGCTCGGCACCAACGCTCAGCTTGCGTCGGTGATCGCCGTGGCGGCCGCATGCGACACTCTCCGCGACGACGCCGGCCTCATCTCCGCCATCGTCATGGGGCTGGCCGTGGCCAACCTGCGCGGCTTCGACGTCCCCGCCCGGCGGCCGTTCTTCGAAACCCTGGTACAGCTGATCATAGGCGTGCTCTTCATCTCTATCTCGGCCACCGTCACCCCTGCGTCGCTGCAGCATCTGGTGCTGCCTGCGCTGGGGCTGATCGCCGTCCTGGTGCTCATCACCCGGCCGCTGGTGGCCCTGCTGGCCACGGTCCGGACCGACATGACGAAAGGGGAGCGCCGGTTCACCGGGTGGATGGCGCCGCGGGGCATCGTCGCGGCGGCCACCGCGTCCACCTTCTCTGCCGCGCTCGTCTCAAAGAACATCGGGGGCGCATCTAAGATCCTTCCGGTCACGTTTCTCGTCATCGTCGTCACCGTGGCGGTGTACGGCCTGACGGCTGTGCCGGTGGCCAGGTGGGCCGGCGTCACCCGCCCGGCCCGCGCCCGCCCGCTGCTGGTGGGCGGGGAGGACTGGGTCGTGGACCTCGGACGAGCCCTGGGGTCGCTGGGCCTGGAGGTCCTGATGTGGGCGGGTCTGGACGAGCAACGTCAGCGGATCAGGCAGGCCGGCCTGGAACTGGCCCCCGGCGAGCTGCTGGCCACGGCCACCGGCCGCGGCGCGCAGCTCGAGGGCGTCACCGCGGTGCTGCTGCTCACCGAGGAGGACGACTTCAACGCACTCGGGTCGACTGTGCTGCAGGGCAGTGCCGGCGGACCGGTCTACCGGCTCGGCGCACGCCGGCCCAGTCACGGCGTGGTCGCTCCCTACACCGGCGGCCAGATCTTGTTCGACCCGCGGCTGACCAGGTACGAGATCGGCCGCCGCTACGCGGGCGGGGCGCGCATCTGCACCCAGCCCGGCGACGGCGGGGACCCGGGGATCCCGGCCGGCAGCGATCTGCTGTTCCTGGTACGGGCGGACGGCAGGCTCGACCCCGTCACCCGGGTCGGGCCGCCGGATCCGCAGGCCGGGGACACCATGGTCCTGCTCGGCCTGGCCGCCGGACCTGCGTGATGCCGCACGTCCGCGTGGTGAGCCCGGCGGCCCTCACCGGGCTAGCCGACGTCGACCTGCTCCGGCCAAGAGCGCGCTCACTGTCCGATATTGGCGTGATCCACCTGACCAGCCACTGAACCGGCTCGGTCATCATGTTTCCCCGGAACCCCATCGGGGCCGCTGCGCAGGCCATCTACGTGCGGGTCGTCACTATCAATCGGCCACGCTCCGTGATTACCCAACGGCTCTTCTGCGCGCCGGTGGCCCTTGGGCGTTCAGGCGATGAGGCTCAGTGTCAGCGCGCCTCATGCGCCATCTGGTCCAGGACCGCCGTGACGGCCAGCATCAGCACGGGGCTCTGCCCGGGCGCGACCTCGACCCCGTAGGTGTCAGCGACCCGGAACCACTTCTTGGACACCTCGGCCACCGTGGACCGGCCGTCCTCGATGGTGTACTCGTGGTCGAGGATATTGCCCTTGACCTCAAGATCCGGGCCGTCCGCCACGTTGACGCTCCACCGGTCGCGCAGCGGGGTGATCAGTGCCTTCTTCACCGTCGCGACGGTGCGCCCATCCCGGTCCTCGATCTCCATCGTGTCCCGCACCCGGGCCACGCGCTCCTGGATCTTCAGCAGCTCGCTCCCGTGGCTATCTTCGAAGATCAGCGTCTTGCGCACCCGCAGGGCCTTGCCATCGACCTTGAAGACCCGCTCGCCCTGATCGTTCTCGATCCAGTAGTCGTCGCCGATGGACACCAGCTTCTGACGCATGCGGTAGTGCGTCGCGCCACTGCCACCGCGGCGCTCTTCACGCCGCTCCTGCCGCTTGTCCCTGAACACATTTCCTCCTCAGACAACTGCCCACACTCAAGCGCCCACCATGGGGCCCCGCCGCAGGCCTCTCCCAGACTGGCGTCAGATGCCCCAGAAAACCGCCTGGCCACGGGAGCGCCGCGAAGCGGCGCATGTTTGCTAGGACTCGTCTGTCGCGGCGGCCGTGCGGGCTTCCTCGAGAGCCTCGTCGAAGACCTCATGAGCCTCTGTGGTCCCGCCCAGATCGGTGAGCTTGCTAGCCACGATGCTGGCTTCGGGAACAGGAGCCAGCGCACCCACGGCGGCTTTGCCCCCTTCCAGTTCCCTGCCTATGCGGTCGCGATCGGCCTCGCCGAGTCCCAGGTTCTTGTGGTGGAGGGTGCCCGGCAGGCCACCGCCGATGAGGCCAGCGGCGAGCCCGACCGGGGTAACCAGCGCCACGGCCGTGCCGATACCGTGCCCTTGCCCATGCTGCGCTTGCCGACCTTGTCAGCCTTGATCTTGCCCTTCTCGTCAAGCACCAGGACGCCGATGGCATCCCCCTTCCTGCGTAGGCCAGACGCGACAGCCGCACCGGGCACTCGGCCGAAGACCAAACGTCCATGCCGCCGCACCCCAGAGTGTCTGTCAACCCGCGGCCCTGGCATCCCCCTGACTGGGTGATCCGACCCGGCCCACACCTAGCCCGGACTCCGCCAATCCCTGTCAGACCCGCGAGCGGCCGCAGCTGACAACGCTGCAGCGCCGCAGGCATTCGGGGTGTCCCGGCCTGAAAAGCCGAAGGGCAGCAAGGCCGGGCACCCGACACTGAGGTCCGTCGAATACCGGTACTGCGGGGCGAGGCCTGCGCCTCGGCGAGACCGAGCGCGCCGAGCAGACCCTGGCGGAACTCGGCGAACAGGACCGCGAATGCGGGAAGGATGCCCATTGCAGTGACCGCGCAGCGGCTCGCCCAGGACGACCCGCGCGCCACGACCGCCGCGCTCGCGCCGGTCCTCGACGGCGCCATCCCTGTATTCTGGCGGACCTGGCTGGGCCAGGCGGACCTGGCTGGGCCATATGTCCGCCAGGCGCGAGGACCGGCTCACGCCGGCCGTTCCTGCCGGGCAGCCCGCCACCGCGAGTACACGGCCCTGATCCCCAGCCCGACAGCGACGATCACCAGCACGCCGAGCAGCACGCCGGTCCCGGCATCGCCGATGCGCTTCGCGACCTCCGCGCCGAGGAAGTAGGAAAGCCCGACGTACATTCCGATCCAGAAGATGCCAGAGACCAGCGCTCCGAGCAGGAGTATCGGGAATGGCACCCGGAAGATCCCGGACACATAGGCCGGCATCGTCACCGATGCGAGGAAAGTGTGACTGCCGAAGGCACGGTCGCCCTTAACGAGCAGCTTCAGCCGCCTTTCTTCCAGCCGTCCCGGGTGGTCGAGCAGCCAGCGTCCCTTGCGGAAACCGATCTCATATCCAACTACCGAACCGAGCATCCAGGCTGCCCCGGATACGGCCAGCACGATGCCAACATTGAGCCGGCCTTCTCCTGCCAGCGTCCCCGCGGCAATGAGCGACGCGTCACCCGGGCCCGGCAGGCCGGCACCCGTGGTCGCGACGAGCACGAACAAGACGATGTACTCGGCCAGCATCATGGCTGCCGCTCCCGCGTGATCGCGAGTGACGGGGTACCAGGCCCTGAGGCAGAGCCTGATGCGTGCGATGCGCGCT
This sequence comes from Trebonia sp., assembly GCF_049794275.1. Lineage (NCBI taxonomy): Bacteria > Bacillati > Actinomycetota > Actinomycetes > Streptosporangiales > Treboniaceae > Trebonia > Trebonia sp. The sequence goes on along the minus strand of NZ_JBARCR010000190.1, from coordinate 404 downwards.
GATCAGGGGTTGCCGAGCGAGCGGAGCGCACGCAGCCCGGGCAGCAAGACGTAGGCTCCTCCTTAACGGTTGTGAACCGCGGTAGGCCGTTCAGCGTCTGGGGGCGTTGACCAACTCTTTCAGCATGATCTCGAGCTGGAAATCGTCGAAGTTCGGCGTCGTGTGCGTCATGATCACTCGAAAAAGGGTGGCCATGCGGGCGCTGAGCCAGCGCGCGGTGGGCGGCGAGACGCGGGTGAAGCCTGCAGCAGTGCAGGTCGACCGTGCGCCGGGGTGTCGGTCACTGCCGGTCCCGCCAAACAGTTACGCCAGGAACAGCATGAAAGCTCCCGTACTTGGCGGATTACACGCCTTCTCCCAAGTTGGCGATAAATTTGATGGCCGTTATGCTCGGCAGAAACACG
>NZ_JBARCR010000189.1:0-5449 GCF_049794275.1 Trebonia sp. | reverse complement strand
CTATCGCGGGAGCTCCGGCTAGCCCCGAACCCTCAGTGGTTCGGGGTTTTTGGTTTCCCGGCACCGGAATAATCGACAGGAATCCTGTACATCTCTTTCCGGCTGTGACAGCATTCACGCCAAGTGGGCGGCAACGCAGCGACCATACGGAGGTGGGTGTGAGTCCCAGGACGGTCACCACCAGGAGAACAGCCCTGCGCGCGGCAGCGATCGCGGTGGGCGTAGCCGTCGCGGCGGGTGTCCCGACGGCCGTTTCGGCGGCCGCCGCCACCGCGCCGGCGAGCACCAGCTACACCGGCACGCTGGCCAACGGGACCACCTGGATCGCGGATGTCCCGGCTCAGTGGAACGGGACCCTGCTGCTGTACAGCCACGGCTTCGGCCCGCTGACCGCAGCCGACGCCCCAGACCCCGGCACCCAGGCCGCGCTGCTCGCCCGCGGGTACGCGCTGGCCGGCTCCTCCTATGACCCGAACGGCTCGGAGTGGGCACTGGACACCGCCGTCAGCGACCAGTTCGGCACGCTCGCGGCGGTCGAGTCCACCGTGCTGACGTCCCGGCCGGCCCACGTGCTCGCGTTCGGCACCTCGATGGGCGGCCTGATCAGCGCCCTCGAGGCGCAGCAGGGCGCGGGCAAGATCAACGGCGCGCTGACCACCTGCGGCATCGTCGGCGGCGGCGTGAACCTGAACGAGTACCAGATCGACGGCGAGTACGCGATCGCGCAACTGCTCGGCAACCCGAGCACGCAGCTTGTCGGGTTCGGTGACGACACGACCGCGCTCGCCACCGCCTCGGCGCTGACCGCTGATGCCACCGCGGCGCAGACGACCGCGGCCGGGCGGGCACGGCTGGCCCTGGCGCTCGCGTTCCTGAACACGACCCCGTGGCTGTCCACGAGCACCACGCCCGTCCCGGCTAGCGACCCGAACGGCCAGGAGGCCGCCCAGTACAACGTGATGTTCGGCGGCGGGTTCAGCATCATGGACTTCATCGAGCTCGGCCGGGTGTCCGTCGACCAGGCCGATGGCGGCAACGCGACCTGGGATGTCGGGACGAACTTCGCCAGAGCCCTCGCGGGCTCGCCCTTCAAGAACCAGGTCGAGGCCCTCTACAAGGAGGCCGGCCTGAACCTGAACGCCGACCTTGCGACGCTCACCGCGAACACCACGATCAAGGCGGACCCGGCGGCGCTGCGGTCGCTCGTCGCGACCTCCGTCCCGACCGGCCGGCTCGCGGTTCCCGAACTCGACCTGCACACGATCGGCGACAACCTCGTCCCGGTCCAGAACGAGAACTACTACCGGCACCTCGTGGACCAGGCCGGCAGCGGCGGGCTGCTCCGGCAGGCGTACACGGAGAGCTTCGGGCACTGCAACTTCAGCTCGGCCGAGCTCGTCGCGGGCGTCCAGGCGGTCATGCATCGGGTGACCACCGGTCATTGGGACAACGTCACGACGGCAGCGAGCCTGGAGCAGGCGGCCACCGCCCTGAACCTTGGCCCGGCCCGGTTCACCGATTACCACCCAGGTGAGCTCACCGGATCGGTCCCGACGCCCTATCGGGGGTAGTCAGGCGGTCCGTCGGCTCGTGACCAGCTGGCCCGCCAGCCGGTCACGGTAGCCTCGGCGTATGTCGACCACCATGCCGGCGGGCGCTGCCGCCAGGGCGGCGGCGCCCGCCGCGCCGCAGCCGATGCTCCTCTATCTCGTCAAGCAGGTCGAGCTGGCCGTCAGGTCGCACTTGGACAACCTCCTGCGCCCCGCCGGGCTGACCGCCCTGCAGTACACGGCGCTCACGGTGCTGGAGCGCCACCCCGACATGTCGGCGGCCCAGCTCGCCCGCAACTCCTTCGTCACGGCCCAGTCGATGGCCGACATGATCACCGCCCTGGAAGGACGCGGGCTGATCGAGCGGCATCGCGACCAGGCCGACCGCAGGCGGCTGGTCGTCGGCCTGACGACCGCGGGGCGGGAACTGCTTGACGACTACCGGGACCAGGTCGCCACGCTGGAAAAGCGGATGCTCGCCGGCCTGGGCAGCGGCGAGACCTCCCAGCTGCGCCACTGCCTGCACGCCTGCCACGCCAACCTGAGCTCAGACGCGGCACAGACTACGATTTAAGCCATGATCATCGACTGTCACGGCCACTACACCACGATCCCCACCGCGTTCGGTGAGTACCACGACGCGCTGCACGCGCGGCTGGCCGAGGCGGACGGCGGCCCGGTGCCGGCGGTCCCCGCCATCAGCGACAGCGAGATCAGCGAGACGATCGAGGCGAACCAGCTGCGGCTGCAGGGCGAGCGCGGCATCGACATGACGATCTTCTCGCCGCGGGCGTCCTGGATGGATCAGCACATCACCGACCCGGTCACCGCGCGCGCCTGGGCGCGCGCGAGCAACGACCTCGTGCACCGGGTGACGACGCTGTTCCCGCAGAACTTCGCCGGCGTCTGCCAGCTGCCGCAGACCCCGAATGGCTCGCTCGACGACTCGGTCGCGGAGCTCGAGCGGTGCGTGACAGAGCTGGGATTCGTCGGGTGCAACCTGAACCCCGACCCGTCCGGCGGTTTCTGGAGCTCGCCGCCGATGACCGACGAGTACTGGTTCCCTGTCTACGAGAAGATGATCGAGCTCGACGTGCCCGCGATGATCCACGTGTCGACCTCGCGGAACCCGGCGGTGCACACGCTCGGCGCGCACTATCTCAACGCGGACACCACGGTGTTCATGCAGCTGGTGGAGGGCGACCTGTTCGGCAGGTTCCCCGCGCTGCGGTTCGTGATCCCGCACGGCGGCGGCGCGGTGCCCTACCACTGGGGCCGCTTCCGCGGCCTGACCGTGCGGATGAACCGGCCGCCGCTCGACGAGCACGTGATGAAGAACGTGTTCTTCGACACCTGCGTCTACCACCAGCCGGGCATCGACCTGCTGACGAACGTGATCAGCGCCGACAACATCCTGTTCGCCTCCGAGATGCTCGGCGCCGTGCGCGGTAACAACCCCGAGACCGGCGCGTCCTGGGACGACACGAAGCGCTACGTCGACAACGTCAAGCTGACCGAGGACGACCGCGGCAAGATCTACGAGCTCAACACCAGGCGGGTCTACCCGCGGCTCGGTGCCCGCCTCGCCGGACAGTGAGGTTCGGCCCGCTCGTGGCGGGTACCCGCTGGGCATGAACGGCACCAGCACCGAAGACCAGGACCGGCCCGTCGTCGCCGTGGCCAACCGGCTCCCGGTGCACCACGGCGACAATGGCTGGGAGCTCTCGCCCGGCGGCCTGGTCACGGCGCTGCGGCCGGTGATGGCCACGCATCCCGGTGCCTGGGTGGGCTGGGACGGGGGCACCAAGGGACTGCCGCCGACGCTGCCGGACTCCGGCGTCCGGCTGGTGCCGATCGGGCTGTCGGCCGCGCAAGTGCGCAACTATTACCACGGCTTCGCCAACGCGACGCTGTGGCCGCTGCTGCACAACGCGATCGAGAAGCCCAGGTTCGAGCGAGCCTGGTGGTACGCCTACCGGGACGTCAACGCGATCTTCGGCGAGCGGGCCGCGGCGGCCCTTGACGAGCAGCCGGACGCGATCGCCTGGGTGCACGACTACCAGCTGATGCTCGTCCCGCAACTCATCAGGGAGCGCCGGGGCGGGCAGCCGACCGGGTTCTTCCTGCACGTGCCGTGGCCGTCGCCGGACATCTTCGCCAGGCTGCCCTGGCGCGAGCAGATCCTGACCGGCCTGCTCGGCGCCGACGTGGTCGCCTTCCACACCGACGAGTACCGGGCCAACTTCCTCCGCTCGTGCGCGCGCCTGCTGCGCGACGACGACATCGAGGTGCGCGGCGACTCTGTCGTGCTGCCCGACGGCCGCGCGGTGACCACCGCCACCGCGCCCATCTCGATCGACGCCGCGGAGTTCACCCAGCACGCCATCGAGCCGGAAACGGACAACGACATCCGCCTGCTGGCCGAACAGTTCCGTGACCGCACCCTGCTGCTCGGCGTCGACCGGCTCGACTACACCAAGGGCATCATCGAGCGCCTGCTGGCGGTGGAGATGCTGCTCGAGCGGAACCCCGGCCTCCGGACCAGCCTCTCCTTCCTGCAGATCGCCGTGCCCAGCCGGGACGACGTGCGGGAGTACCGACAGCTGCGCAGCACCGTGGAGCAGCACGTCGGGCGGATCAACGGCCTGTACACCGAGCCGGGCAGCGACGTGCCGGTGCACTACCTCTACCGCGGGCTGTCCCAGCGGCAGCTCGCCGCCTACTACGCGCTCGCCGACGCGCTGCTCGTCACGCCGCTGATCGACGGGATGAACCTCGTCTGCAAGGAGTACGTGACCGTCCAGAATGCCCGCGGCGGCAGCGGCGTGCTGCTGCTCAGCGAGTTCACCGGCGCCGCCGACGAGCTGCCGCAAGCCGTGCACTGCAACCCGTTCGACGTGGAGGGGCTGTCCTACCGGATCGAGTACGCGCTCGGGCTGACCGCCGACACCAGGCGCGGGGCCCTCGGCCCGATGGCCGCGCACGTCCGCGACCACGACGTGTACCGCTGGGTATCCGATCAGCTCGCCGAGATCACCAAGGCCGCGGCGGCCGTCAGCCGGTTACCCGCGGATCGGGCAGCGTCACCGTGTAGAGCATGCGGCGGCGGCGCCCCTTGCCCGGGGCATTGGCCAGCCGCGGCTGGAAGACCTCGCGCACGTCGCGCACCAGGCTGGCGAACTCCTCGTCGGTGAGCCACATGCCCGCGACCCGGTAGCTGGCGCCATCGCCGACCGGGTCGGCGGGGGCGCTGGCGATGTAGCGGTCGAAGTCCGCGAGCAGGCCGGCGATGTAGGCGGTGAAGGCGTGCGCGTGCTCGTCGAGCGTCATGGCCCTCGCCTCGCCGGGCTGGATCTGGGCGGCGTACAAGCGCAGGGTGTAGGTGCGCTCCACGGCGCCGCGGACCCGCCGCTCGGCGACGACCTGCAGCACGCCGGCCTTGGTCAGCCGGGCGACATGCCGGTAGAGGCTGCCCGCGGGCACGTCGTCGAGCTCGGCGGCGAGCTGGCTCGTAGTCAGCGCCCGGTCGCCGAGGAACGCCTTGACGATACGGAGCCGTACCGGGTGCAGCAACAGGTCAGCGGAGGCCACGGACCCAGTTTAATCAATGTTCTCAAAAAAGTTTACATTCTCACTTCTGTGAGTATTAGACTGGCCGCGTGATGGGCGCTCCATGCCGGGACGGTGATGCCGAGTGACCCCGACGATCCTGGTAGTCGCGCTGGTGGTCGCGGCGGCGATCTGCTTCGACGTGTACTGCCTGGTAGACCTGCGCCGGAGCCGGGTCCGCCACCTGTCGAAGTGGGGATGGGCGCTGGTCATCTTCGTCTCGAACCCCTGGGGCGGCCTGGCTTATCTGATCTTCGGCAGGGACGGGACAGGACCGGCCGCCCCCGCCC
>NZ_JBARCR010000188.1:0-2803 GCF_049794275.1 Trebonia sp. | reverse complement strand
ATAAGGAGTCGCCCGAACGAATTCGGCTTCCTGTCCTACGCCCCCGAATTCGCCAGGATCGTGTTGACGTTGGCAGAGGCGGTCTTGAGCAGGGCCGGGATGTCGACGCTCGGCTCGGTCAGCACGGCGAGCATGACCGGGTCAAGCGTCTTGTAGACGGCCTGGGCATCGGTCGGCTCTCCGTCGCCCTTCTCCTGCGCGTTGACGTACGACGTGTACTGCGAGACCGGAATCGTCGCGTACTGAGTACGCAGCTGGTTGACCTTGGTGCCGCTCGCGCCGTCGAACAGTTGGGGCTCGGGGAAGCCGACCGTGAAGCCGTCTGCCTTCTGCCGCTGGAAGTTGAACTGGCCGACGCCGGGCGTCAGGTCCTCGAAGTTGAGCCACTTGACGCCGGCCGCGATCTGCGCCGGGGTGTCCTTCGGGGAGAACATGAAGCTGTTGCCACCCGACAGCGAGCCCGCCGGGGTGCCGGTCAGGCTGGGCAGCGCGCCCATCCCGATGTCACTCAGGTTGCCCTTGTCGGTTGGCACGATCACGTTGTAGATGTCGTCCGGCGCGCCGATGTACATGCCGAGCTTGCCCGCGGCGAACTGCTGCTGCAGCGTGCCCCAGGCCAGGCCCTGGGTGGGGCTCATCGCCTTGTCGGTGAACCGCAGGGTGTGCAGTGCCGTCAGGATCGCCGTGCCGTCGGCGTTATTGAAGTTCGCCGTCGGTGCGGCGCCGCTGTTGTTGACAGTGCTGCCGCCCAGTGCGTCCATGTAGGAGGAGAAGTGCCAGCCGCCGTTGTTGCCCGCGCTGTAGTCGCCCCAGCCCTCGATGCCGTTGCCGAGCTTGGCGATGGCGGTGGCGTCCGTCTCGACCTGCGCCCAGGTAGTCGGCGGCTGGTCGGGGTTGAGGCCCGCCTCGGAGAAGAGCTTCCTGTTGTAGATGAGGCCCTGGGTGTAGTTGGAGGTCGGCAGGCCGTAGAGAGTCGAGCCCGCCTCATCCGCCTTCATCGAGCTCGGCGCGATGTCGTTGAGCAGGGGCACGGTGGTTGTGTTCACGTACTTGGTGATGTTCGCTGCCTGGCCGGCCAGCAGTATCTGGGGCAGGTCAGTGAAATAGGCGTAGTAGAGGTTCGTCTCGGTCCCGGCGCGCAGCATCGCGGTGAACGTCGCCGGTACCGCGTCGCACGGGTAGTTGTAGACGCTGTTGATGGTGATGTTGGGGTTAGCCTTCTCGAAGATGGCTATGTCCTCAATCCACTCCTTGTGCTGCACTGGCTGCTGCGCCGCGGGCGGCGCGCAGTCGATGCTGACGGTCACTTTTCCGCCGGCCGAGGCCGAACCACCGCTAGATGAGCCGCTCGAGCAGGCCGCGACGGCGAGGATCAGGCCCGCCGCGGCGGCGACTCCCGCGAGCGGGCGGTAGCTCGGTCGGTAACGCTGTCTGATCATCGATCGATCCCTTCCTTGGGGCACCGTCACCATTACGAGGAACATACAGAGATCGACATCCGGCGGCAAGATGTTGATGAAAGAATGCAAAGACACAACTTTGTCACGGTGATCCTGGACGCATACCCCGGAAAAGTTCCATCTCGGCGGCCAGGCCAGCCCAGTGCCGCACCATGGGTGACCTGCGTCACGCAAACTTTTGCTGGTAAATGCCGTATCGTTGCGGACATGACGCGAACTCCAGCCCGGCGGCTGGCCGAGGTCGCCAAGAAGGTCGGGGTCAGCGAGGCCACCGTGAGCCGGGTACTCAACGGCAAGGCCGGCGTGTCCGACAGCACGAGGGAAGCGGTCCTCACCGCCCTGGACGTGCTGGGGTATGAGCGCCCCACCCAGCTGCGCGGGCAGCGCGCCCGGCTCATCGGCCTGGTGCTGCCCGAACTGCAGAACCCCATCTTCCCCGCGCTCGCCGAGGTCATCGGCGGCGCGCTAGCGCAGCGCGGGTTCACCCCGGTGCTCTGCACCCGCACCGCCGGCGGCCTGTCCGAGGCCGACTACGTGGACATGCTGCTCGAGCAGCACGCGTCGGGGGTCGTGTTCGCCGGCGGTCACTTCGCCGAGATCGCCGCCCCGCACGACCACTACCGGCTGCTGCACAGCCGCGGCGTCCCCGTCGTGCTCATCAACGCGGCGGTCGACAACCTCGACTTCCCGTGCGTGGCCACCGACGACCTGTCCGCGGCGTCCCAGGCGTTCGGCCACCTCACCGCGCTGGGCCATGAGCGCATCGGGCTGGTGCTCGGCCCTGAGGACCACATGCCGTCGCGGCGGAAGCTGGCCGCGTTCCGCGACCAGGCGGCGCGCGCCGGCCTGACCGTCACGCCGGTGGAACACGCGCTGTTCTCGCTGGAGGGCGGCCAGGCGGCGACTACCCGGATGCTGCGCGAGGGCGTGACCGGCATCATCTGCGCCAGCGACGTGCTCGCGCTCGGCGCGATCCGCGCGGCGCGCCGCACGGGCCTGTCGGTGCCGGGCGACGTCTCGGTCATCGGCTACGACGACTCCGGCTGGCTGAACTGCACCGATCCGCCGCTCACCACGGTCAGGCAGCCGATCGAGCCGATGGGCAAGGCCGCCGTCGCGCTGCTGGTCAACCAGATGGAAAGCCTCGTCGCCCGCCCGGAAGAGCTGCTCTTCGAACCCGAGTTGGTCGTCCGCGGCTCAACCGGCCCCGCCACGGTGCGCCCGCAGGTAAAAGTCACGGCAATCAGCTGACACCCGGCTGCAAAAAGCCGAGGTATCCGCCGCATACGGGAATCCTTATCCCGAACGGGCCCGTACTTTCTCCCGGCTGGTCCAGCTGACTC
>NZ_JBARCR010000187.1:0-2473 GCF_049794275.1 Trebonia sp. | reverse complement strand
GCGCGGCACGCTGCTCGATATCGCCCGCGCCCGCGGACTCGCCGCGGCGGAGCGCGGCCACTGCGTGGAAACGATCACCGCGGTGCTGCGCCGCGAGCCGGACGCGGTCACCGGCGTCCGCGCCCGGCTGGAAGAACTGCGCGAGGCCGCCGTAGGTGCGCTCGCCTTCGAGCTGGCCGGTGACATCACCAGCGAGCTGCGCGCCCTGGAGTGGGTGACGAGCCCGCAGCGCGCCAGTTCGATGGCCGCGAGGGACTTCACCGCCAGCGGATGGTCGGGCGGCGTCCTGTCATCCTTCATCGTCCGCCGCGGCCAGGTACGCGAATGGGCGCAGGCGGCCTGCCCGGAGTCCGACGCGGCGACGCGGCTAGCGGGCACCCCGCCCGACTGGGCCGGCTTCGCCCAGCGCAACGCGGAACTGGCCGCGGCGCTGTCGTCTAGGCGAGGCAGCTAAGCGGCTTGCCGCCGTTGTAGGCGACCATGTCGAAGAGCGCCGCGGCGAAGTTGAGCTTCTCCCCTTGTTCGCCGTCGCCGAGGTCCGCGTACGCGCGGTGCAGGTTGCCGACGATGCGCTCGCGATCGCTCAGGCCGGCGTACTGGCCCAGGCCGTTGTCGCGGGCGGCCTCAAGCGGAGACAGCCCGGCGTCCTTGCCGCGGCGCGCCAGGTCGAGCACGAAGCGCAGGTAGCCGAGCACGTCGTCGATCGCCGCTGGGCCGCAGACCTCGCCGTGGCCGGGCACGATGGTCCGCGGGTCCAGGGGCTTGATGACCTGTTCCAGGACGTCGATCGCGCCGGTGATCGAGCCCATCAGCATGAACGGCGTGCCGCCGTTGAAGATGAGATCGCCGGTGAAAAGGACGGAGCGTTCTGGCAGCCAGACGACGGAGTCGTTGGTGGTGTGCGCCGGCCTGCCCACGTAGCGGACCTCGCAGCGCAGGTCGTCGCTGTACAGGGTGACTTTGTCGGAGTAGGTGAGGAAGGGCGGGGTTACTTTGATGTCGCCCCAGTCCACGTCCTGGAAGACGCCGGGGAAGTACGGCAGGCCGGCGGCGAGCACCTCGTCCCTGCAGCGGTCGTGCGCCACGATCGTCGCGCCGCCGAACAGGTAGTTGCCGTGCGTGTGGTCCCCATGATGGTGGGTGTTGATCAGCGTGCGGACCGGCTGCGGGCTCGTTTCCGCGATCGCCTCCAGGTAGGCGCGGGTCCGCCGCTCGGTCGAGCAGGCGTCCACGCTGGTCACGCCCGCGGCGCCGACCAGGAACCCGGTGTTGTTGATGAACCAGGTGCCGTCGGGCTGAATGTAGGCGAAGACGCCGTCGCTGACTTCCTGGACGCGCGGCGGGTCCAGTTCCGCATCGTGGTCGTGCCCCAGCGTGGAACTCATGACGTCCTCCTTCGTGCCGCAGAGAGCACATCCTCGCGCGCCGAGAGGCACATCGACAACATTCGTGGAATACCCCGTCGTGTGGTGGGTAGGCGATGTCTTCAGAGACCCAAATCACAAGGATTGGGAAGTGATAGGCATGACTGGGATGCTGCGTATGCGGCGCAGTCGCGGGGTCCTGAGCGGGTTCTTGTTGTCCCTGCTAGGACTCTGGGGCGGTCTCATCGCCTTTGTCGGTCCGTATTTCCACTACGCCTACACGCCGGACATCGCCTGGACTTACACCTCGGCGCGGCTGTGGCTGGAGATTCTGCCGGGTGCCGCGGTGTTCCTCGGCGGCATCCTGCTCATGGTGGCGGCTGGCCGTCACATCGCGCTGTTCGGCGCGCTACTGGCTGCCGCGGGCGGCGCATGGTTCACCCTGGGCACCGTGTTCAGCCCGCTGTGGAACAACAATGTTCCGCTCGGCGGGTCGCCGGCTAGCCTCACCGTGACGATGCGGATCGCGGAGCAGGTCGGGTTCTTCACCGGTCTCGGCATCGTGATCGTAGCCATCGCCTCGGCGGCCTTCGGCCGGATCATTTCCCTTCCTGCCGAGGTCGTGGCGGAGCCCGCCCCGACCGTACCCGTCGAAACAGCCGAAACAACCGAAACAACCGAAACAACAGAGCCGGTCGCGTAACAGGCTAACGCGACTACCCGCCCCTGTAACACCAGAGACGAAAGGGCAAGACACATGCTGATCCTGACCGAAGCAGCCACCGAGGTCGTGAAGAGCTTCACGTCGAGTCCGCAGGTTCCTGACGGAGCCGGGCTGCGGATCGCGTCCTCTACGCCGGGCTCGGAGAATCCGGACTCGCTACAGGTCACAGCCACTGCGGCGCCTGGAGAGAACGACAAGGTCATCGAGAACCAGGGGGCGCGGGTCTACCTAGAGCCGCAAGCCGCCGTGTACCTCGAAGACAAGGTGCTCGACGCCCAGGTTGACGGGCAAGGCAAGGCCCACTTCTTCCTGGGCGAGCAGGGAACCGGACCGGCCTAGGTCCGTCCCCGCGTCACTACCGTCGTCGGCCCGCTAGCGATTCGCT
>NZ_JBARCR010000186.1:0-1852 GCF_049794275.1 Trebonia sp. | reverse complement strand
GGCCAGGCCCTGGCCGCCGATCCGGCCGGCGCCGCCGCGGCCGCGCTTGACCGCCTCCCGGCTGGCCCGCTCGCGGTCCACATCGACGTCGACGTCCTGGACTTCACCGATGCCCCGCTGGCGGAAGATACCGGCGGCCGCAATACCGGGCCCACCCTCGGCCAAGCCGAACAGGCCCTCACGCTGGCCGCGCGAGATCCACGGGCAAGAGCGCTGTCGATCGGCGAACTCAACCCGACTCGCAGCGCCGGCGACCCCGACGCGCTACCCCGCTTTGCCGACAGCATCGCCCGGATACTCGCCGTCACAGGCCGCGGATAACCTGCACACCCGGTTGACGCCCGGACCTGCCGAATAGCGAGCATTGCCTGCCTGGGTACTTATGCACTGGCCTGTATGCCGTTAACATCAGCGGCGTAATGCCAGCTCGAGTCTTGTCGTTTGTATCGGAGCCGCTGCCGAGTCTGGCGCAAGCCGGCGACCACCGGGCAAAGGCGGTATTGCGCGGTGAGACACCTCAAGTGCTAACTGTCGCAAGCAGCAGAGCGGCAGGGCGTAACGGATACCCGCGGTTGATTGAGAATCCTCGCGGACTACCCATCTGAGACTGCGCAGGTCACGAGCACAGAGCGGTTGACCTGGCCGTGCGCGGCGAGGCGGTTCCGGCGGCTCGCTTTTGCCAGGTGCCCATCGGGGTTCGCCCAGCGGACACGATTCCAGCGGTACCGTAAGCGCTTAGTCCGGCCATCCCCGTCGGTCAGTTCCATGTGCTCCGCGGTCCATCCGATCATGAGGGAGTCGCTATGCCTCGTACCCGGGTCCACAACCTGAACATCTCCCTCGACGGCTACGCGGCCGGCGAGCACGTGACGTTCGATGCTCCGATCGGCGGTGCCGAGCGGCTCTTCAGCTGGTTCGATGGTCGCGCCATCCATGGGGTCGACAAGGTGGATGGCCCCTTCACGCTAGACCGCGCCCTGACCAGCATGTGGGGCCAGGGAATCGGTGCCGAGATCATGGGACGTCGCAAGTTCGGCCCGCAGGTTGGCGATTGGCCCGACGACGGGTGGCGGGGCTGGTGGGGCGACGAACCACCATTCCAAACACCGGTGTTCGTCCTGAGTCACCACCCGCATCCGACGATTGGCTTTCCCAATGGGACGAGCTTCCGGTTCGTGGACGGACCCCCACACGAGGTGCTTCGCCTAGCCCAGGAAGCCGCGGATGGTTGCGACGTCCGCATCGGCGGAGGGCCCTCGACAGTGCGTCAGTTTCTCCAGGCCGACCTGATCGACTTCATGCACCTGGTGATCGTGCCGATCACCCTGGGGCGCGGCGTATCCCTTTGGGAGGGATCAAGCGGCGCCGAAGATCGCTTCACGGTCGAGTCGGTCACCTCACCTAGTGGCCTCATCCATCAGCTCTGGAACAAGAACGATCACGTCTGAGTCCGGAGACTCAGTGTCCACTTGGGGATGGTGCCGCCCCGACCGGGCCGCCATAGTCTGGACGTGTGGCCCTGACCGGGCGAAGATGTGTCGGCTCATCGGAGGTAGGCATGGACGCTGAGCTGAATCCCGCGCAGCGGCTGCACGCGCTTGGCCAGAGCCTGTGGCTGGACAGCATCAACCGGGTCATGCTGCGCACCGGGGCGCTGGCCCGTTACGTGCGTGACCTGGCGGTCACCGGGCTGACGTCCAACCCCACGATCCTCGGGCATGCCATGGCCGCCGGATCGGACTATGACCGCTCGCTGGCCCGCCTGGCGGGCGACGGTGTCACTGATGCTCAGGACCTGGTGTACGCCCTGGCGCTGGAGGACCTGACCGAGGCGGCGGCCCTGTTCCGGCCG
>NZ_JBARCR010000185.1:0-4602 GCF_049794275.1 Trebonia sp. | reverse complement strand
TATCGGGGCCCTTCGCGGCAATACCGTGCCCCTGATTGACGTAGCCGGAATGTCGCATTTCGCAGTAATATCGACACGCTGCGTGCATGAGCGTGCGTGGTGTGCTCGGCAACCGGAGAAAGCCGATGGCGGTCGACAGGCCCGCAGACGATGACCCGGAAGAAATCAGCGGCGGCATTCGCGAGCAGCAGCATGAGTACCGCTGCGTGGCCGCCGGCGGCGTGCTTGCCGGGACAGAAATTACGGAATCGCGTACTCGAGCTGAGTACTATCAGGCGCTGCGCGCCGTCACTGACGTAGGCGCATCAGCGGACACCTCGCGGCAATCCGCCTGGGACAGGGCGGACGCGCTCACTCGTCCGCCGTTAGACGCCCTTCGCATACCGCCGGAACGGGCTATCCATATTCTGGACGGGGACGCGACCGGCGGTGGCCACCGGCACGGCGTCGGCGTACCCGGCAAGACCGAGTTCCCCGCGAACTGGGACGATGCCAAGATAATCGACAAAATTCTCAGTGTCGCGCGCGCGCCGGATTCGGCCAACCTCCAGCGAAATGGACGGTGGCTAGCCGAGGGCGTCCGTGATCAGATCGCGATTGCTGTCATCATCACGACTGACGGCCGCATCTGGAGTGCTTACCCGCTGCCCGGGTCGCCGGGCGTGAGGCAGAATCCGAGGAGCCGGTGATGGACCAGTACGAACTCGCCGAACGGGCCTACGCGCTGCCCGGTAGGTTCGCCGACCGCCTCGATCCCACCGACCTCGCGACTGTGCGCGAATACGCGGAAGTAGGCGAATGGGGCGAGGAAATCGACCTATTGCTGGCCTCTCTGAACGCAGCGCGACAGCCGGTCACGATCGCGGAACGAAGAGAGCTGGTGGCACTGCTGGAGGCCATGGGCATGCCTGCTGAGCCTGCAGAGCAACTTCGCGCCGAGAGCGCCTGAGACGGCATTGCCGGCTCTGCTCTTTGAGTCCGGGCTTGCGATGACGCCTATCGCCGACGGTAGGCGGTCGAGCGTCGCTGGATGTCCTGCACAATGACGGCGTGCTTTGATTCGTCGATCCGATATAGCACGCGCCACTGGGTACCGAGCCGGGCGCTTTGGAGCCCGGATAGGGCATTCCGGAGCGGTTTGCCAACACGGTAGGGCGCCACAAGGAGTGGTCCCGTGATGAACTCGACAGCAGCGGCGGCAACATCCTCCGGCAGCAGTTCGGAGATCGCGCGCCGGGCCGGGCGGGTGATTCCGAGTTCGTAAGGGTCGACACTCACCGCTTGCGCTCGGCCAGCAGCGCGCGCGCCGCTTCAATGCCGTACACCACGTCGCCGGCCTGCTCAGCCTCGCGAGCTTCGGCCAGGCCCCGGAGCGCAGCCGGATCGGCGAGGATCTCGGCGGTCTCGCGTGCCGACAGGTACTCTTCGACCGCGACCAGCACGGTCTGTTGCACGCTCCGGTGCTCAGTTTCGGCAACCTGCTTTCGCTGCTCTTCAATCTCGGGCGGCAGACGTAGGGTCATGGCCATACCGTTATGGTATCAGAACGGTGCTTGGTCAAGGCAGCTCACCCTGTCGATTTCGTAATTGACCCGCTCTAGGGGACGACCAAATCCCAACGCGCCGCCTCGCGATCGAGGCGATGTACGACTTAATGGACGCGCGGACGGCCCGGACCGGCCCGCGCGCCGTCAGGATGGTCAGTGTTCGGCACGTAGGGCGAGATCTGCCCGCTTTCTGCCCTTTTTGTCCTAGTTCTGCGGTGCATTTCTCGCCCTAGGTGCGTGCGGCACGGCGCTACAGGCGCCGAACGCGCCCCGGCCGTGGCTGCCTCCGCTAACCTGGCCAGCCATGCTGCGCTTCCCGATCATTCACCCGCCGCTCCTCGCCGCGCTTGCCGCCTGCGGCCATGGTGGCAAGGTCCTGCTCGCGGACGCCAACTACTCGCACAGCACCAACGTGTACCCGGGCGCCACGACCATCTACCTGAACCTGCGCCCGGGCCTGCTGACCGTGCACCAGGTACTCGAACCGCTCCTGCACGCCGTCCCTGTGGAGGCGGCGGACGTGATGACGCCGGGCGACGGCACCGAGCCTGACGTGCTCGCCGTCTACCGCGAGCTGCTCGGCCCGGCGACCCCGCTGCGCGAGCTGGAGCGGTTCGAGTTCTACGCCGCCTGCCGGGAACCGGACCTCGCCGTGTGCGTCGCCACCGGCGACGACCGGCTCTACGCGAACATCCTGCTCACGGTCGGTTTCATCGCCCCACGATGAAAAGGTTGGCGCCTAACCCGCCGAAACGGATCGATAGATCGGATGTATCAGTTTGGTTTCACCTGAAGAGGTTCCTTTAAGACCGATTGACGCACCGAGACATCCGATCTATTTTCCTGACACGCGTACTCCGGACGTCGCGGTCCGGAGACCCTGAGCAGGAGGCCTGAATCAGACTTCGCAGACGCATGACCGCGCTGCCCGTCGCCGCGGCCGTCGTCGCCGCAGTGACGCTCATCGCCGCATGCAGCAGCAGCAACAGCTCGAGCAGCAGCTCGGGCACCGGGACGGGCACCGCGAACAGCACCGCGAGCGCCGCCTCGGGGACGACCACGATCGGCGTCGACCTGACCTACAACTCCACCGCCTTCTGGGCCGCGTACATCAACTACGAGACCCAGTACGCCGCGCAGCTGCACATCAAGCTGCTCGGCCCGCTGCTCGCCGCGGCCAACGCGAGCCTGCAGAACCAGCAGATCCAGGACCTGGTCAATGAGGGCGCGAAGGCGATCATCGTGAACCCGGAGACCGCGACCAGCCTCGGCCCGGCCATCGCCTACGCGAGCGCGCACCACGTGCAGCTCATCTCCGTCGACACGATCGTCGGCGTCGGCAAGGTCTACATGGTGGTCCGCGCCTCCAACACGATCTACGGCCTGGACGCCTGCGCCTACATCAGCAGCAAGGTCAAGTCCGGCTACGTGCTGGACCTGGAAGGCGACCTGACCTCATCTAACGGCGCCGACCGGACCAACGCGTTCGACCAGTGCATGACCGCCAACGACCCCAACGTGCACATCCTCAAGGACCCCACGGTCTGGACCGAAGCCACGGCCGTCACCGACGCGCAGAACGCGGTGAACGCTTACGGCAGTGACCTGAAGGCGATCTACGCGCAGTGGTCGAGCCCCGACCTCGGCGTGCTGCCGCTGCTCGCGTCCAAGCACCTGACCGGCAAGGTGCTCGTGGTCAGCGACGACGGCGTCCCGTTCGAGATGTGCGACATCTCGAAGGGCAGCCTCGACGCCTCGCAGTCGCAGCCGGCCAACCTGTACGCCTACTGGGCGCTGAAGTACGCGCTCGACGCGGCGAACGGCGTCACGCTGAAGGCCGGCGATCCGGGCGGCGGCGCTCCGGCCCTGCAGATGGTCACCTACGCCGGCGACAGCAACCTCGGCGATCCGATGGTGGCGCCGTTCGTGACCAAGACCGGGCAGACGTTCAACGTCACCCCAGTCGACGGTCTGCCCGGCACCGTCACCAGCACAGCGGTCAGCGACGCGCAGCTGTGGGGCAACGTGTACGGCAGCGCTCACGGCGGAGTGTGCAGCGCACAGAACGCTTCATGACCGTTGGCACGGTTCCCGCCGTCGAGGCGGCGGGCATACACAAGCGATTCGGCAGCACCTACGCGCTGCGCGGTGTCGGCCTGTCCCTGCTGCCGGGGCACTGCCTCGGCCTGGTCGGCCGCAACGGCGCGGGCAAGTCGACGCTCGTCTCGATCCTGTCCGGCATCCTCACCGCGGATGCCGGGCAGGTCCTTTTCGACGGTCAGCCCGCGCCCTCGGACACCGCCGGGTGGCGCGGGCGGATCGCGACCGTGTTCCAGCACTCCATGGTCGTGCCGAGCCTCACCGTGGCGGAGAACGTGTTCCTCGGCAGCCAGCCGGGCAAAGCAGGGTTCGTCGACTGGCGTGAAATGCGGGCGCGGACCAGGAGCGTGATGGCCGAGTGGGGCTTCGACGTGAACGTCAGCGCGCCGTGCGGCAGCCTCACGGTGGAGCAACGGCAGATCGTCGAGATCGTCAGGGCGCTCGCGGCCGGCACCCGCTGCCTGCTGCTCGACGAGCCGACCGCCGCCCTGGAGCGCGGCGCGGTGCAGCGGCTGTTCGAGCGCATCCGCCAGCTCCGGCAGTCGGGCGTCGCGATCTTGTACATCTCCCATCACCTGGAGGAGGTGTTCGAGATCTGCACGGAGGCCGCCGTGCTCCGCGACGGCGAGCTGGTGCTGTCCGCGCCGATCGCCGGCGTGTCAAAAGATGACCTGGTCACGGCGATGGTAGGTCAAATTCGTCATCCAGAACGTGCGCACCCGGCTCGACAGCCCTCACCCGCCTCGCCGTCCGTGGAAACCGCGGCAGCGGCCTCCGCCCCGGGTGCCGCACTCACGGTCAGCGACATCGCCCTGGACTCGCCGGGCACGTCGCTGCACGGCGTTTCACTCACCGTGCGGCCAGGCGAGCGGGTCGGCATCACCGGGCTGCGCGGCTCAGGCGCGACGACGCTCGCCAGGATCGTGGCCGGCGCCGTGGCCCCGGACGCGGGGAC
>NZ_JBARCR010000184.1:0-2896 GCF_049794275.1 Trebonia sp. | reverse complement strand
CGGAAGTAGCCGTCGGCCGCCTCGAGGGCGCCGTCGCCGGCGAAGTACGGCCAGTCGTGCCAGTCCTTGGACTCCGGGTCCCTGTTGTACTTGGCGTAGTACGTCGAGACGAACCGCTCCGGCTGGCCCCAGATCGTCTGGAACACGCCCGGCCATGGGGCGCGGATGCAGATGTTGCCCGCCTTGCCGCTGCCCCTCGGCACCTCGTTGCTGTCCTCGTCGAGGATGACGGGATAGATGCCGAGCGCCGCGGGCCCGCAGCTGCCCGGCTTCATCTTGTCGATGCCGGGGAGCGTCGAGCCGAGGAAGCCGCCGGTCTCGGTCTGCCACCAGGTGTCGGTGATGGCCGCCTCGCCCTTGCCGACGGTCGCGTAGTACCAGCGCCACACCTCGGGCTCGATCGGCTCGCCGACCGTCGTCATGGTCTTGAAGTGGTAGTTGTACTTGGCGGGCTCGTCCGGTCCCACCTTGCGCAGCATCCTGATCGCGGTGGGCGAGGTGTGGAAGATGTTAACCCCGAGCTGCTGGGCGATGCGCCACGGCCGGCCGGCGTCCGGGTAGTTCGGGGTGCCTTCGTACATCACGCTCGTGGTGCCGAGGGCGAGCGGCCCGTAGACGATGTAGGAGTGCCCGGTGATCCAGCCGATGTCCGCCATGCACCAGTAGGTGTCGTCCGGGTGGATGTCCTGGTAGTACTTGGACGTCCCGGCCACGTACGACATGTAACCGCCGATGGAGTGCTGGCAGCCCTTCGGGCGGCCCGTCGTGCCGGACGTGTACATCAGGAACAGCGGGTCCGTTGCCGCCAGCCGCGCCGGCTCGACGATCTCGCCCTTGTGCGCGGCCAGCAGGTCGTCAACGAAGACGTCCCGCCCCTCGACCATCGGGGTCTTGGCCGAGTACTGGCCGGGGTAGCGGCGGAAGACGAGAACCTTGTCGACCTGCTGGCCCTCCTTGGCCGCGGCCTCGACAGCCTCGTCGGCCTTGACCTTGTGGTCGAGCAGGTCACCGCTGCGGTAGTAGCCGTCCATCGTGACGAGCACGGTTGAGCCGGAGTCGGCGATCCGGTGCCCGGCCGCCGTCCCGGAGAACCCGGCGAAGACCTGCGAGTGAACGACGCCGAGCCGGGCGGCGGCCAGCATCGCGACCGGCAGTTCCGGCACCATCGGCATGTGGAACGTGATCCGGTCGCCTGCCTTGAGCCCCAGTTCCTTGAGCACGGCGGCGAACTCGTTGACCCGGACGTACAGCTCCCGGTAGGTGATCGCCTGGTGCGCCTCGCTTTCTGGCTCGGGGAGCCAGATGAGGGCCGCCTTGTTCGGATGGGTCTCCACGTGCCGGTCGACGCAGTTGTACGAGGCGTTCAGCTCACCGCCGACGAACCACTTCCAGAACGGCGCGGTGGACGTGTCGAGGACCGTGTCCCAGGGCTTGTACCAGGTCAGAAGGTCAGCATAGGCAGTGAAGCAGTCCGGGAACTTGTCTTCGGTGAACTGGTCACGGATGGCAGGATCGGAGGCATTCGCCTGTGCGGTGAGCGCGGCCGGCGGGTCGTAATAGTTTTCCTCGCGCCAGTGCACCGCGATCTGTGCCTCGGAGGATTCGTTCGTCTCGTCGTCAGTCACGTCGTTCAGATCGTCAGCCATCTGTTATGTCCCTCGCATCCCTTCGCCTGGCGGCGTTGCCACTTGTCATGTTGGGCGCAAAAACCAATTTAACGCGCGGCAGCGCCCGCCACCACGGGGAGCGGAGAGACTTGATCGTTTACGACTGTCAGCCGGGGCTAACGGTGGCCTGGCGTGGCCAGGCGATCATCGTGAGTGCCGGAGTGCCGACCTCGGGAAAGGTTTCTTCCATTCCGGTGATGTGCATGATCCGCAGCAGTGAGGGGCGGGCGGCGGCGAGCTCGACGGAATGGCCGGAGCGCCGGGCGTGCCCCGCCACGCGGGCGAGCACCCCGAGCCCGGCCGCGTCGCAGAAGGTCAGGTCGGCCAGGTCCACGGTGACCGGACCCTGCTGGCTGTCCACGACGTCGCAGAGATAGGCGAACGCCCGGTCCGCGGTCGCGATGTCCAGCTCACCCCGTAGCTGAACGGTCGCCTTGCCGTCGGTGGTCACTTCGTGGGCAAGCTCTAGTTGCATGGCGTCTGCAATGTCGATGGTTGCCGCCACCTTCTCGTTACTCCCCCGGTCAAGCGCAGCACGGTCCTCCTCGACACGGCTCGCGCGGATCATCAGATTTCCCCTCCTACATGCTAGTGAAGCCAGCTCCCCGATACAGCAACGTCGTAGAATTTCGTCATATCTCAACACGTCTCCCGGCGCCTGCCGCCCGGTGCCTGGGATGTGCCCGCACCACCAGTGAAGGACGCGAAGCTGATGGCGGCCCGGCTAGTTACTGAGTAATACGTCTGAACCGCCCGAATGGTTCTCTCTTTCGGCAGCTAATTCCCTAGGTGAACCACTGGGCACTCCTGGTCACAGCAACGGGCACTTTCCCGGCATACTGGTATCCCTGCGCAACTGGGGTGTTGTGCGCCTGGACGGGACAAGGGGTGAGCAAGGATGCGCATCCGGGGCAGCGTGGCGATCGACCTAGGCACGGTCAACACGCTCGTCTGGGTCGAGGGCCGCGGGCTGGTGCTCGAGGAACCGTCCGCGATCGCTATCGATTCGACCACTGGGTCGGTGACGGCAATTGGCGCCGCCGCCGATGTGCTCTCCGACAAAGAGCCGCAAGACATCAAGGTTCTCCACCCGTTGCGCGACGGCGTGATCGCCGACCTGGAGGCGACGGCGGCAATGCTGCACGGCTTCCTGCGCAAGGCCCGGCCGCGCAACGGGCTGCTGCGGCCGCGCGCGCTGGTCTGCGTGCCGAGCGGCGCCACCTGGGTGG
>NZ_JBARCR010000183.1:0-6902 GCF_049794275.1 Trebonia sp. | reverse complement strand
CTACGACACCCAGGCCGATGATCGTCGGCGAGCCCCACGCATACTGGCTGCCGCCCCAGGTCGCGAGCAGGATCAGGGCCCCGACGCAGCCGCTGAGCAGCCCCGCGCCGACGTAGTCGATCTGGTGGCTGCGATGTGGCGTGTGCAGATGCAACCGCGTGATGACGATTGCGATCGCGACCACGCCGATCGGCACATTGACGTAGAACACCCAGCGCCACGAGAGATTCTCGACGAGGAAGCCTCCGAGCAGCGGCCCGGCGACCGAGGCGACCGCGAACACCGAGCCGATCAGCCCCATGTACCGGCCCCGTTCGCGAGGCGGAACGATGTCACCGATGATCGCCTGAGCGCCGACCATCAGACCGCCGGCGCCGACCCCCTGCAGTGCGCGGAAGCCGATCAGCTGATCCATCGACTGGCTCAGCCCGGCGAGGATCGACCCGCCCAGGAAGATCACGATCGCGGCCAGGAACATCGGCTTGCGCCCATGCGTGTCACCCAGCTTGCCGTACAGGGGCGTCGAGATCGTCGCCGCCAGTAGGTACGCGGTCACCACCCACGTCAGATGGCTGAGGCCGCCGAGGTCGCCGACGATCGTCGGCAGCGCCGTGGACACGATCGTCTGGTCCAGCGCGGCCAGGAACATACCGCACATAAGCGCGCCGATGATAAGCAGGATGCGGCGGCGGCCGAGCCCTGGCATGGCGCCGTCGTCGGCTCCGGGCTGAGCGGGCGCGGGTGTCGCGGTGGCCATCAGTTTTGGTCCTTCCCAGAAGTCATGTCGCGCAGCGCGCTGTGTTCCGGCAGCCCGTCGGCGAGTGCCCGGAATGCCTGGTCGATGAGCTGGCCGAGGTAAGCGGTCCCGCCGGAGCCGGCCCAGAACGCGACGCAGGCGCGCATCACGCCGACGGCCGCGGCGGCCACCACCGACGGATAGGGGTCGGTTTCCACATCCGCGCCGATGCGCGCGGCCAGCCCTTCGGCGATGGCCCGCTCGATCCTCGCCATCTGCGCCGCGTGCGCGGCGCGCACGTGCGGGTCGTTGCGCGCGACCTTCATCCGGCGCAGCCAGTCCGCCGGATCATCGCCGAGCGACCGCAGCTCATCGGCCATGTCCTGGGCGTCCTGCGCCAGCACCGTGCGCAGCACCTCCAGCGCAGGCTCGCCAGGCGCCTGGTACGCGACGCGGTTGCGCAGCCCGGCCGCCCGGTCCGGATCGTGGCCGCCGAACAGCGCGGCTTCCTTGGACGGGAAGTAGTTGAAGAACGTGCGCGGCGACACGTCCGCCGCGGCGGCGATGTCCTCCACGGTGACGTTCGCCATGCCGTGCTCGGCCACCAGGTGCAGCGCGGCCGCGCGCAGCTGCCGACGGGTGGCCAGCTTCTTGCGCTCGCGCAGCGACACAACGGGAGTGGTCATGGTGTCTCACTCACTAAAAGTTGCACTCAGGGCATCTTTACAGAGCATGCAACGATGGCACGCTCCGGGTTTGTTCCTGGGAGCTCGCGGGAGGAGCCCGCGCCGGCTGTCACACCGGCACGCCGCCGGCCGTCATGCTGGATAGGCGATACAACAGGAGGTAGTCCGATGGCACGAATTCCGGGCGTCCCACGGGAGAAGGCGGGTCCCATGGTGAAGCTCGTCTACATCTTCATGGGCAGGGGCATGAAGAAGATGACCGGGCGCGCACCCGCGCGCGGCAGCGGTATCGAGCCGGTCGAGATCTGGGCGTACCAGCCGAAGATGCTGTCCGGCATGGGCAAGTTCCAGCAGGCGGTCCGCAAGGGGCACAGCGTCGACGAGCGGCTCAAGAACCTGATCGAGCTGAAGGGCGCGCAGATGATCGGCTGCGAGTTCTGCGTAGACCTCGGCTCGCAGATCTGCCGCAACTCAGGCTTCTCCGAGGAGGAGCTGCTCGCCTTGCCGCGGTACCGGCAAAGCGACCTGTTCACCGAGCGGGAAAAGACGGCGCTCGACTACGCGGCCGGCGTGATGCGCACCCCGGTCGACGTGAGCGACGAGCTGTTCGCGCGGATGAGGGAGCACTTCAGCGCCGCGCAACTCGTCGAGATCACCGCTCTGCTGACGGTAGTCAACCTGGACAGGCTGAACGCCGCCTTCGGCATCGGCTCGGCCGGTTTCAGCGAGGGGATGGTCTGCGTGCCGCCCGACCGGCCCGACCGGCCCGGGCGCCCGGCATCGGCCTCCGCGGCGAACGCCTGACCGCGAGCGGGCCGTCAGTTGTCGAGGACGTCGCGCAGGACGACGGCGAAGGCGTCCGGCTTCCCGCCCATGGGCCCGTACTCGTCGCCGAGGAACCCGCCGTGGCCGCCGGGGAACGTGACGGGCGTGGTGTCCAGCCGGCTCGCGACCCCTACGGATGTGCGGCCGGTGATCAGCTGCGCGGAGTCCTCGCCGACTCCGATCACGACCCGGGTTGACGCCGCACGCAGGGCGTCGAAGTCGTGCTCGTAGTGGGTGCAGGTGATGATGTTGTGCCGGAGCAGCGGGTCGTCGCGGGAGCCGTCGTCCTCGGACGGCAGGCCGAAGGCGGCGGGGTCGGGCGCGGGCCGGTCCAGGTAGTCGGGGCCGATCAGGCCCTCGTGGCTGACGAGCGCGATGAACTTGGCCATGGCAGGCCCGAAGCCGCTGCGCAGGTACGTCTGCCGGATGTCCTCGTTGACGGCAAACGCCGGTCCGCTGTCCGGCGCTTCGCGGATCGCGGGCGGCTCATGCGCGACGAGCTTGCGGACCTGCTCCGGGTGCCTGGCGACCAGGGCCAGCGCGTTGACCGCCCCGCCGCTGCTCGCGAAGACGTCCACCGGGTCGGCGTCCAGCCCGGCGATCAGCCGGTGCAGGTCATCGGCGTGCTCGTCAGGAGTGGTCTCCAGGGCGCCGTCCGTGCGCTTGCTGCGGCCCGAGCTCCTGGGGTCATAGGTGACGACCGTGCGGTCGGTGAAGTGCCCGGCCAGGGTGGCGAAGCCGTCGGCACCCATGGGCGATCCGATCATCAGCAGGACCGGATGACGGCTCGACCCGGCGCTCCTGACGTCATAGTGCAGCACAGCACCCGGCACGGTCAGGGTGCTGGTCTTCGGCTCGGTCATCGGTTCGCCCTTTCCGCGAGTGAGCTGTCCCTGTGAGGACGAACGGAAGAGGACAGAATCATCGCGCGGAGCGCTCAGCGGCAGGCCGTAAAAACCCGGGGGCAGGGCGGTTTTGCGAGTTGGCCGTCATAGGTCACGATGGAAGACAGGACAACCAGGAGGGAGCCGGCTCAGTGCCACGTGTCGCGATCATCGGAGGAGGCATCGGCGGCCTGACGGCGGCGAACGCGCTGTCGCAGGCGGGCATCGAGGTAGCGGTCTACGAGGCGGCCGCGGAACTCAGGGAGATCGGCGCCGGCGTCGCCCTGCACGCCAACGCGATGCGGGTGCTGCGGGGCATCGGCGTGGAAGACGGCGTCCGCAAGGTCGCGGGCCGGTCGGAGTGGGCGGTCACCCGCAACGGGAAGACCGGCCGGGTCATCTCCAGGACCAGCCGCAAGCAGCAGGCCACCGCGTTCGGCCTGCAGAGCGCGACAGTGCACCGGGCCGACCTCCTCGACGTCCTCGCCGACGCGCTGCCGCCTGGCCTGGTGACGCTGGGCAAGAGGTGCACGCGCGTAGAGCCGGACGGCGCCACGGCGGTCGCGCGCTTCGCGGACGGCAGCGAGATCGAGGCCGACGTCATCATCGGCGCCGACGGCATCCATTCGGCGGTGCGCACCTCGCTGTTCGGCCCGGACGACCCCCGGTTCACCGGGAAGATCTGCTACCGCAGCGTGATCCCGACGGCGGCCGTCTCCGGCAGCAGCCCGTCGGCCGACAACGGCCAGTGGCTCGGCCCGCACGGCACGATCGTGCTGTACCCGCTGCGCGGCGAAGAGCTGATCAACGTCGTCTGCCACTACGACGACGATGGCTACCGGCACGAGTCGTGGATCACCGAATGCAGCCGCGAGGAGGTGCTCGAGCGGTACGCCGGCTGGCACGAGTCGCTGCTCCGCCTCTTCGCCGCAGGGAACACCTGGTACAAGTGGGCCCTGTACGATCGCGACCCGATCCCGCGGTGGACCCGCGGCCGGGTCACGCTGCTCGGCGACGCCGCGCACCCGATGCTGCCCTACCTCGGGCAGGGCGCCTGCCAGGCGCTCGAGGACGGCGCGGTGCTGGCCACCGCCCTCACCGCGGAGGCCGCCGACCCGCTCACCGGGCTGGACAGGTACGAGCGCACCCGGCGGCCGAGGGCGAGCCGGGTGGTGCTCACCGCGCGCGAGCGGGGACTGAGCAACCACCTGGCGTCGCCCTGGGCGACCATGCGGCGGGATCTGCTGATCGCGATGCGGCGGCGGCTCAACCGGCGCGACCCGGAGGGCCGCGGCGCGGGCTGGCTCGCCGAGTACGACGCGACCTCGCCCGACGTGCTCGCCGCCCCGTAGGACCCGGCTGCCCTGGTGCGGCGGGGTCCGCTACCGGTCGGTGAGATCGTCGAGGACGAGGCCGAGGCCGATGCCCACCAGCCACACGTCCTTGGCCAGGGTGATCCCCTGCTGAGTCGGGAAGGGGCTGCCCTTCTTGCGCATGCCGGGCGTCCTAACGTACAAGCCCAGCAGGCCGCTGGAGAAGGCCGTCAGCCCAGCACCGGCCAGCGCGGCCGGCACCACGGGCACGAGCAGCGCGGTGCCGAGCGCGATCTCGGACACCGCCAGCATGCGGACGAACTGGGCTGGCTTGAGCTTCTTCAGGAACGGATAGGTGCCGGAGGCGAATCCGTGCAGGCGCTCGGCGGTCTCCTCATCGGCCGACAGCTTGCCGATGCCCGAGTCGAGGATGATCGCCGCGGCGGCCACCCTCTGTGGAAGGTGCCGTGCCTTCACTGAGATTCCCATGTCTTCCCCTACGCAGTGGTGTAGATGAGGTGATAAAGCCCTCCTGGGCTTCACGGGACGCTTCCCGCGCCTACATTCTTGATACATCATCCACCTAACTGACGGCTGTCCAGGCCTGGCCCGGCTAGTTACGATCGAATCGTGCCCGGTCCTGAGACGCCCGCCGACGGCGGTACGCCCGCTCCTGCTCCTCTGGACCGTGTCCAGGCGCTCGCTAACACGCTGGGCGCCGACTGGGACACCGATTTGCTGCGCACCCGCGAGGACGCGACCGGCTGGCTCCGCGCCGTAGCGCTGCTGCCCCCGGAGGCAGGCCTCAGCAACTCGGAACACGGCGCCCTGCTGCGGCTGCGCGAGTCGCTCAGGGATGTCCTCGCGGCCCACACCGACGGCCACCAGGACGCCACGGCCGCGGAGCGCCTGTCCAGGGCGCTCGCGGACGGCCGCATCATTGTCACCGTGAACCCGGCGAGCGCCATCCGGCTGGCCAGCGCGGCCAGGGCCAGCTATTCCGGCCTGGTGGCCATCGTGGCGGTCGCCATCGCGGACTCCGCCGCCGCCGGCACGTGGCTCCGGCTCAAGTCCTGCTCCGTCGCCGGGTGCGGCGCGGCCTTCTATGACGACTCTGCCGCGGCCACGGCCACCCGGTGCGCGGCGCATGCCGCGGGGGCCTAAGCCGCCGCCCCCGGCACGGGGCCCGATGGCGATGTAGCAGACTGCTGTCCGGAGCGACGCCACAACGGACAACGGACAAGGAGACGCATGGAACTGGGCCTGCACATCGCCGACTTCACCTGGAGCGGCGGGGCGCCCGTCCTCGGACGGACCCTGGCGAGCCACGCGAGGAATGCCGAGGCGGCGGGCATCACGCGGATCACCGTCATGGACCACTTCTGGCAGCTCCGCGGGATAGGGCCCGTCGAGCACGAGATGCTCGAGGCGTACGCGGCGCTCTCCTTCCTTGCCGCGCACACTGAACGGGTGCAGCTGCACGCGCTCGTCACCGGCGTCATCTACCGCGAGCCCGCCCTGCTGGCCAAGCAGGTCACGACCCTCGACGTGCTCTCGGAGGGCCGGGCGGGCCTCGGCATCGGCGCGGCCTGGAACGTGGAGGAGTCCGAGGGGCTCGGGTTCCGCTTCCCGCCGGTCGCCGAGCGCTTCGAGCGGCTGGAGGAGACGATCCAGATCTGCCTGCAAATGTGGTCGGACTCCGAGGCGCCGTTCGACGGCAAGCACTACCACCTCGGCCGGACCCTGAACTCGCCGCAGAGCCTCCAGCGCCCGCGCCCGTACCTGATGATCGGCGGCGGCGGGGAGAAGAAGACCCTGCGGCTCGTCGCCACGTACGCCGACGCCTGCAACATCTCCGCGAGCCCCGAGGCCGGCCACAAGCTGGACGTGCTCAGGCAGCACTGCGAGGACGTCGGCCGGGACTACGAACAGGTCGAGAAGACGACCATGATCATCATCGACCCGGCCACGACCAGCGACGACATCGTCCGCACCGCCTCGGGCCTGCGTGACCTCGGGTTCACCGCGGCCTACATCGCCGCGAAAGGCATCACCGAGCCCGCCAGGGTCATCGACCTGCTGGCCGCGGCGCTGCCCGAACTCGGGTGAGCTAGCTCCGGCTTCTTCCCGGGGCGTAACGAACCGGCGTGTCGCGCCGTTCACGTTTCAGACGGCTGTGACGGGAAAGACCGGTGTGCAATTTGCGGCGGTGCGGGGAGAGAAGCCCGTAGGGCAGCTCAGCGGACGAATGTGAGGTACTGCGATGGACACTTCCGGTAGCCCGCGCCCCCGGCCCGCGAGCACGGACACCGCGGAGCCTTACCCGCGGACCGGTCCCATGAGGAGGATGCCTCGGTTCACCCCCAGGCACGACCCCGCCTCCGCCGGCTACGGCCCGGCCGCGGACTCCCCCGCTCCGCCGCTCCTCCGGCGGCCTCCCGCCAGGCCAGCGCCCCCC
>NZ_JBARCR010000182.1:0-7611 GCF_049794275.1 Trebonia sp. | reverse complement strand
GCCCGTGCCCGGCCATGTCGACGGCCACGGCCCGGACGCCCGCGCCGGTCAGGCCGGCCAGAACCTCGGTCCAGCACCAGCTGCCATGCCAGAACCCGTGCAGCAGCAGCACCGGCGCGCGGTCTCGCGGCGCGGGCATGCTCACCCCTGCCTGCGCAGGTCGAGCTCGAGCCAGTCGGCGAGGGCGGTGATCTCCTGGTCGACCTCGGCGGTCATGGCGGCGGTGAACGGCACGTCCTGGTGCACGGCGTGCACCACGAGCGCGCCCGCCTTGCGGTCGGCGAGGGCGTCGACCTTGCCGACCAGCCGGTCGCCGTACAGCACCGGGAGGGCGTAGTAGCCCCAGCGCCGTTTCGCGGCGGGCTTGTACATCTCCAGCTGGTAGTCGAACTCGAACAGGTCGAGGGTGCGGCCGCGGTCGTGGACGAGCCGGTCGAACGGCGACAGCAGCGCGGCCCGCCCGGCGAACGGCTGGCCGAGGTAGGACGGGTCGACCCGCCACTCGCCGCGGACGCCCTCGACGACAGCAGGCTCGCCGGCCGCGCCGACGACGGCGGGCTCGACGGAGAACTCCACGCCGGTGGCGCGGGCGATGCCGAGGGCGCGCAGCCGCCGCCGGTCCCGTTCGCGCACGGCTTCCTCGGCGGGCACGACCGGGTGGTCGGGGTAGACGCGTTCGGCCAGGTCCCACAGCCGCTCGCGGCCTTTCCGCCCGGCGACCGCGACCTCGCCGCGGGCGACCATGAAGTCGAGCAGCTTGGTGATGTTTTTGTTGTTGGTCCAGCCGGTGGAGGCCCACGGCCGGTCGCACGTGTCGGGCAGCTCGCGGGATGGCAGCGGGCCCTCGGCGCGCAGCCGGCCGAGGATGTCGCGGCGGCACCGGTCGTTCGCCTGCACCCAGTCGCGGAAATGGATCTGCCAGCCCTTCAGCTCACCGGTTCCCGGCCAGGCGGCCATTCGCGCGCGGTAGAGCGCCAGGTCCTCGGCGGGGCGGAGCAGGGCCATCAGCTCGATCAGCTGCCGTTCGTCCACCGCCTTGCGCAGGCCGGCGAGGGAGTACGCCGAGCCGAGCCGGCTCCAGACGACCAGGTCGGCGCTGGGCGCGACGGCGCTCACCGGGTCCAGCTGGAGCAGCGTGAGCCGCCGCGCGGCGGTGAGCAGGCCGTCCGGCCGGTCCCGTTCCAGCAGCTGCGCCTTGATCGCCAGCCGCCGGGCCTCCTGGCGGCTGAGCTGGTGCACTTTCGGCATGGCCTCGAGCCTATGCTCAGCCGCCCGCGCGGACCATGTCAGCGGACCACGTCGTAGGCCAGCGGGAGGACGACGATCAGCGCGCAGACGCCGGCGTTGACCAGCTTGTAGCTGTACAGCACCGCGGCGAACTCGCGGAGCATCGCGCCCGGCCAGTAGTAGCCGGCCGTGCGCGCCCCGGTGGCCTGGCCGTTGATCCCGAGCCGCCGCGCGATGATCGCGGCGCGGAACGCGTGGAAGCCGCTCGTCACGATGACGCACCGGGCAGCTGGCTTACCAGGGGCGGGGGGCCGCTGCTGGTCCATGATGGCCTTGCTGAACAGCAGGTTCTCTTCTGTGCTGGCTGAGCGGTCCTCGAGGATCAGCCGGCCGGCGGGAAACCCGCGCTCGGTCAGGTACCGAGCCATGGCCGCCGCCTCAGAGACCTGTTCGTCGCCGCCCTTGCCGCCGGAGACGATCAGCAGCGGGTCGGCGCCGCGGGACGCCAGCTTCTCGTAGACCGCACGGCCCCGCTCCAGCCTGCTGGCCAGCAGCCGGGGCACCTGTCCGCCGTCCAGCAGCCCGGCGCCGAGCACCACCACGTAGTCGGCGCGGCGGGCGACCGGGAGCTTGCTGTAGATCAGCGCGTAGATCACGTAGGAGACGCACAGGAACGACACGTAGCCGGCCAGCCGCACGGTGACCATGGTGACCTGGCTCAGCCGCGGGGAACCGACCCGGTCCGCGGCGACTTCGAGGGCGATCACCGCGAGGATGGCCAGCCCGGCGAGCAGGGGGAGCAGGGGGGTCGGGCGCACGCCTTCCTTCCGCACCATCGTGACGCCGTTGCCGACCAGGTACAGGGCGGCGAAGAACGGGCCGGCCACCGCCAGCAGCACCAGCGCGAGCAGCAGCAGGTGCGCGGCCCTGTCGTGCGTGCCGGCCAGCCGTTCGGCGCCGTCGAGCGCGCCGAGAGCCAGCGCGAGGCCGAGGAAGACCGCGTTGCTGAAGCTGCGCCTGTCGTGGGCCACGCCCGCGACGAAGACGACGAACGCCGCCATGGCCAGCCCGAGAGCGAACACGTCCTGAGGATACGGTGACAGGGGAGGACGAATGCCGATGCAGGAAGACCGCCCGCCGCGCGAGGTACGGGAGCCGCGGCTGTTCCGGCTGATCCCGCGGGAACGCGCCTACCTCATCCTGATGGGCGTCTGCTTGCTGCTGATCGTGCTGGCCTGGACGCTGATCTGGCGGTACTCGACCGTCGCGGCCGTCGCCATGTCCGCGGTAGCGCTGGTTATCCCGCCGGTCGCCGCGATCATC
Source organism: Trebonia sp. (assembly GCF_049794275.1). NCBI lineage: Bacteria > Bacillati > Actinomycetota > Actinomycetes > Streptosporangiales > Treboniaceae > Trebonia > Trebonia sp. The sequence goes on along the minus strand of NZ_JBARCR010000182.1, from coordinate 5,061 downwards.
GGCAATGCGGGCCCGGTCAACAGGCAGTGACCGGCTGGGGAGTCACCACGGGCCCGTTCGGGGAAATTATGTCTCAAAATTGGACAGTTCGTTGTCTTGAATGATTCGTCTTTTGGGCGATAGGGTCCTGTGTTATGAGCCCGTCTCCGACTCCTGGTGCCGCCGATGAGCTGCGCGGCGCCGGCCTGCGGGTGACGGCCGCGCGCGTGGCGCTGCTCGAGACAGTCCGGCACGGTGACCATCTCGGCATCGAGGCCATCACCTTGGGTGTACGCGACCGGGTGGGGCACATCTCCCTGCAGGCCGTGTACGAGGCGCTGCACGCGCTCACCGCGGCGGGCCTCATCCGCCGCATCGAGCCGGCCGGCGGCGCGCCCCGGTTTGAGGGACGCGTCGGGGACAACCATCACCACGTCGTGTGCCGGTCGTGCGGCGTGGTCGCCGACGTCGACTGCGCGGTCGGCGAAGCGCCGTGCCTGACCGCGTCCGACGACCACGGTTTCTCGATCCACGAGGCCGAGGTCGTGTACTGGGGCCTGTGCCCCAGCTGTTCCACCGCCAGCAGTTCATGAACACAGCGATCCGCGTCGTCCGGAAGGATTCCCATGGCTGAGTCTGAGAACCACGATCCGCTAGTCATCGAAGACGAGACCCCGGAGGCCGCCGGAGCCGAGGACACGTGCCCTGTCGTGCACGGCCGCGTCCACCCCACCAAGGGTGACGCCAACTTCGAGTGGTGGCCGAACAAGCTCAACCTGAAGATCCTCGCCAAGAACCCCGCCGAGGCCAATCCCATGGGGGAGGACTTCAACTACGCCGAGGCGTTCAGCAGCCTCGACCTCGCCGCCGTGAAGCGGGACATCGCGGCGGTGCTGACGGACTCCAAGCCCTGGTGGCCTGCCGACTTCGGCAACTACGGGCCGCTCATGATCAGGATGGCGTGGCACAGCGCCGGCACCTACCGGATCAGCGACGGGCGCGGCGGCGCCGGCTCCGGGCAGCAGCGGTTCGCCCCGCTGAACAGCTGGCCGGACAACGTCAGCCTGGACAAGGCGCGCCGCCTGCTGTGGCCGGTGAAGAAGAAGTACGGCAAGAGCCTTTCGTGGGCCGACCTGATCGTGCTCACCGGCAACGTGGCGCTGGAGACGATGGGCTTCGAGACGTTCGGTTTCGGCGGCGGCCGCGTGGACGCCTGGGAGCCGGACGCGGACGTTTACTGGGGCCCGGAGACCGAGTGGCTCGGCGACGAGCGCTACACCGGCGACCGCGAGCTCGAGGACCCGCTCGGCGCGGTGCAGATGGGCCTCATCTACGTCAACCCGGAGGGCCCGAACGGCACGCCCGACCCGCTCGCCGCGGGCCGCGACATCCGCGAGACGTTCCGCCGGATGGCGATGAACGACGAGGAGACGGTGGCGCTGATCGCCGGCGGCCACACGTTCGGCAAGACGCACGGCGCGGGCCCGGCGGAGAGCGTCGGCCTCGACCCGGAGGCAGCCCCGATCGAGGAGCAGGGCCTCGGCTGGAAGTCGACCTACGGCACCGGCGTCGGCGCGGACGCGATCACCAGCGGGCTCGAGGTCACCTGGACCAACCACCCGGTGCGGTGGGACAACGAGTTCTTCGAGATCCTGTTCGGCTACGAGTGGGAGCTGACCAAGTCCCCGGCGGGCGCCAACCAGTGGCGGCCCAAGGGCGGCGCGGGCGCCGGCACGGTGCCGCAGGCGTTCGGTGACGGCACGCGCGAGCCGCGGATGCTCACCACCGACCTGGCGCTCCGCTTCGACCCGATCTACGAGCCGATCTCCCGGCGGTTCGCCGAGGACCCGGCCGCGTTCGCCGACGCGTTCGCCCGCGCATGGTACAAGCTGACGCACCGCGACATGGGCCCGGTCGTGCGCTACCTCGGGCTCGAGGTGCCGCGCGAGGTGCTGATCTGGCAGGACCCCATCCCCGACACGACGCCCCAGCTCACCGACGACGACATCGCCGTGCTCAAGGCGGAGATCGCCGCGTCGGGCCTGTCGGTGCCGCAGCTGGTATCCACCGCGTGGGCGGCGGCGTCGTCGTTCCGCGGCAGCGACAAGCGCGGCGGCGCGAACGGCGCGCGGATCCGGCTGGAGCCGCAGAAGGACTGGGAGGTGAACAACCCGGACCAGCTAGCGCCGGTGCTGCGCACCTTCGAGGGCATCCAGGAGGGCTTCCGCAAGGAGGTATCGCTCGCCGACCTGGTCGTGCTGGCCGGCGGCGTCGGCATCGAGGAGGCGGCCAGGGCCGCCGGGGTCTCGGTCGACGTGCCGTTCGCCCCGGGTCGCGGCGACGCGGACCAGGAGGAGACCGACGTGGAGTCGTTCGCCAACCTGGAGCCGAAGGCCGACGGGTTCCGCCAGTACGTCGGGAAGGGCGTGCGGCTGCCCGCCGAGTACCTGCTCGTCGACAAGGCGAACCTGCTGACGATCTCCGCCCCGGAGATGACGGTCCTCCTCGGCGGACTGCGCGTCCTCGGCGCGAACTACGACGGGTCGAAGCTCGGCGTGTTCACCGACAGGCCCGGGGTGCTGACCAACGACTTCTTCGTCAACCTGCTCGACATGGACACGACGTGGCAGCCCACGTCCGAGGACGCGAACACGTTCGAGGGCAGGGACGCCGCGGGCGAGGTCAAGTGGACCGGCAGCCGCGTGGACCTGGCCTTCGGGTCGAATTCGGAGCTGCGGGCGCTCGCGGAGGTGTACGCGAGCGACGACGCGACGGAGAAGTTCGTGACCGACTTCGTGGCCGCCTGGGTCAAGGTCATGAACGCGGACCGGTACGACTTGCGGTAGGCGCGCGCACCATGATCGTGCGGGAGTAGCCCCAGACTACGGGGGTACTCCCGCACGATTTTTGCTGGAGACTGATAACAGCAAGAAGCGCTGAGGCGCCAGTCGCGGGCTCGCGCCCGCGGAACGCCGGTCCCCCTAGGCCACCGTCTCCGTCGCGCTGCGCCCGGTCGCCGCGTCCGCCGCCTCGGCAACGGCATCCGGCCGGTGGAAGTCCTTGCGGCGGATCAGCGCGGCGGCGCACACCCCGCCGACGAGGGCCAGGGCCGCGGTCACGTAGAGCAGGTCGTTCATGCCCGCGGCGAAACTCGACCTGAGCGCCGCGGCGACCGCGGCGCGGTCCGCCGGCGGCACCGAGGAGATCGCGTGCGCGACATTGCCCTGGCGGATGGCGCTCACCATCCGCGGCGCCGATCCGGCCAGCGATGGCGGCAGGGCCGTGGACAGGTGGCGCTCGATAGCCGAGGTGAAGATGGTGCCGAGCGCGGCGATGCCGGTGGCGATGCCCACCTGCCGGAAGGTCGAGTTGGCGCCCGAGGCCATTCCCGCCTGGTGCGGGGGCACCACGCCGATAGCGGTCGAGGCGAGCGGCGGATTCACCAGCCCCGAGCCGAACCCGGAGACGATGAACCCGGGGATCAGGTGCGTCCACGACGACGTGCCGCTCAGGCCCGTCATGAGGATCAGCCCGATGCCGACGATCAGCAGACCGGGGCCGACCAGCCAGCGCGCGGGCACGCGGTCGCTGAGCCGCCCGGCGATCGTGGCCGTGACGAGCTGGGCGAGGCTGATGACGGCGAGCCGCAGCCCCGCCTCCAGCGCCGAGTAGCCGAGAATGTCCTGCAGGTAGATCACGAAGTACAGCAGCATCGCGTACAGCGACCCGTTCATCGCGAACGCCGCGATGGACCCGCCGGTGAACGTGGGCACGCGCAGCAGGGACAGGTCGAACATCGGGTGCGCGACGCGGCTCTCGGCCCACACGAACGCGGCGAGCAGGACCACGCCGGCGCCCAGGCAGCCGATCACCCCGGTGTCTGACCACGAGGTCTCCCCGGCCCGGATCAGCCCGTAGATCAGCGTGGTCAGCCCGGCGGTGAACAGCACGAAGCCAACCCAGTCCGGCGGCTCGGGGTGGGGGGAGCGGGACTCTTCCACCCGCCAGATGGTCACGGCCAGCGCGAATATGCCGACCGGCACGTTGACGAGGAAGATGCCGCGCCAGTTCCAGTCCGTCGTGATCACCCCGCCCAGCACCGGGCCGAGCGCGGTGGAGACGCCGATGACCGCTCCCCAAATGCCGAAGGCCACGCCCCGCTCACGGCCGCGGAAGCTGTTTCCGAGCAGTGCCAGCGACGTCGCGAAGATGATCGCGCCGCCGACCCCCTGGCCGCTGCGCGACGCGATGAGCATCAGCGGACTGACCGCGAGGCCGCAGAGCAGCGAGCCGATCGTGAAGATCGCGAGCCCGATCGAGAACAGCAGCTTGCGGCCGTACCGGTCGGCGAGCGAGCCCGATGTCAGCAGCAGCGCGGCGAGCGTGAGGGCGTAGGCGTCCAGGGTCCACTGCACATCGCTGAACGAGGCGTGCAGCCCGGTCTGGATCGCCGGCTGCGCGACGATCACGATCGTGACGTCGAGCAGCAGCATGAACAGGCCCGCGCACACCGCGATGAGGGTCCACCACTTCTTAGCCATCAGTTATCGCCTTTCCACTGGGGCTTACCGTCATTCATCGTGCCCGATATCCTGAAGGCGCCCCGCATTCAGCGGCCATCTCGCCGGATCTCGACATTGTGAGGCTCGAATCCGTGAAATCCAGTCATCTAGACGCCGTTGACAGGCAGCTGCTGCACGCGCTGACGGTGGCGCCGCGAGCGCCGTTCCGCCTGCTCGCGGAGATCATCGGCGTCTCCGACCAGACCATCGCGCGCAGGTACCGCCGGCTGGCGGAAACCGCCGGCCTGCGGGTGTACGGCCTCATCGACGGCGAGCGCGCCGGCTGGGTGGACTGGATCGTCCGCCTGCAGGCCACCCCGGGCAGTGCGCAACCGATAGCGGCCGCGCTCGCGCGCAGGCCAGATACCCGGTGGGTACGGCTGTATTCGGGCGGTACGGAAATCGTCTGCACCCTGCAGGCGCGGACCCCTGAGCAGCGCAACACTCTATTCCTGCGCGGCCTGCCCGGCAGCCGCCACGTCACCGCCATCACCGCGCATTCGATCCTGCATGAGTTCAC
>NZ_JBARCR010000181.1:0-4049 GCF_049794275.1 Trebonia sp. | reverse complement strand
GCGCGGCACTCAGCCGAGGGGGCCGGCGCGGCCGCCAGCGGCGTGGCTCTCGATGATCCGCGCCGCCACCTCGGTGACCTTGAGGTGCCGCCGCTGCGACTCGCGGCGCAGGTGCTTGAGCGCCTGGTCGGCGTCGCAGCCGAGCGCGTGCATCAGAATGCCCTTGGCCTGGTCGGTGACCGCGCGGGCGGCCACGGAGTCCTTCAACTGCGTCGCAGTCCGCTGCGCCTCGCCGTAGGCGAGGGTGTTGGCGAACACCGTGCTGCCGAAGCCGGCGACCATCTCCGCCATCGGCACCCCGTCGGCGTCCAGGACGCCCGGGCGCACCGCGAACAACGCCAGCACCAGCGTCATCGGCGGGAACTGCCGGACCAGGTGCACCGAGCTACGCAGGCCGCGGCGCAGAGCTTCCTCGGCCCACTCCGGCCAGCGGTCTTCGAATACCGCGTCCGGGCAGCTCACCGGCTTGCGTTCGGCCACGGCGACAGCGAGGGGCCCGGCACCTGTCTTGATCTCCAGGTCGACGAGTTCGGCCGGGTCGGGATGGGTGGCCGCCATCACGGCCAGCTCGCCGTCCCGCCACAGCGTGGCGTGCGCCGCCGCGCAGCCGGGCACCTGGCGGACCGCCATCTCGGCCAGCTTGTTCAGTGACTTGGCTTCGCCGTTGGAGAGGCTGACAAGCTCGGTCGCCTCGTGACCGAGATCTTCGACCGTCACGCCGCCCCGCCCCTCCGCCGCTTAGCTACTTCTTAGGCTTAGCTACTTCTTAGCAGGATACGCGGGACAAGCCGACCCGGGTCCCCTGGCGAAGCCGCCGACGGGCTCGCCGGGCACGGTGGCGGCGGCCGGCTGGCCGGCCTTGGACGGGGCGGCGGACGCGGAGGCCTGCGTCCCCGAGGAGGCGAGCATCAGGCACGTCCGCGCCGCAGGCCGCAACAGCGAGCTGAGCAGCAGTGTGCCGGCGATGACGACGGCCAGCGCCGCGATGGCGACGACGCGGCCCCGCCAGGCGACCGGTCTCCTGCCCGGCCCGTTCCTGGCCGGCCGACTTCTGGCGACGAGGAGTGTCAGCGGCCAGCCGAACGGTGGCAGCCGCCACCGGAACTGCGGCAGCGGTTCGGCGCCGGACGGCGGCTCGCCCTTGTTGAGCGCGTTGAACATCGCGAACTTCGCGGCCAGCGTGGCGTCTTTCGCCAGGCCCCTTGTTATCCCCGCGAGCTGGCGCCGGAGCCGCCATCGGCCGCGCGGGCCGCGCCGTGGCCGGCTGATGCGGTCTGGCAAGGCCATGTCGACTCCTCCTCTCTAAGCCCGAACCGGGTCAGCGCCATGTCCGACGGGTGGGTCGCGACGCAGAACGGCGAGTACCCCAGGATCGCCATGTTCCCAGTCTCCGCCCCCGGCTCGGTCGCCTGGCAGCCGGACCCCACTTCGCGCTTGTTGCACGGCATCGTGACGTCCCGGAAGTACGGGCACCTGGTGCGCTGCGGCAGGTTCCCGCCGACGATGGCTATGGTGCGGATCTGGCCGGAGGCCCCGTTGAGCACGCGCGGCTCTCCATTGACGATCACGGTGACCTGGGATATCTCAGTATTCTCCATGACGAGCACCGCGTACCCAAGCCGACCCCGCCTAATCCCTTTGCGGCGGGAGACAAAGAAAAGCACGCTATGCGCGTGCTTTTCTTCCGTGATCATGGTCGGCGACCCCGCATGGCCGCCGGGGACCTTACTTCATTAGTGGCAGGTGACCTTGGGGTTCGCGCCGATGTAGTTGAGCGGGCCCGCGAGGATCGTGACGAGCACGGTGCTCGCGTGGGCGCAGGTCACCGAGGAGCCGTAGTATCCACGCTGCCCGGCGGCGAAGGCGCCGATAATGAGCCAGATTGCCAGGATGACGGAGCCGAGTCTCATCAGTTCCCTTTCTAACCTTTTCGATTGTTGGGCCCCCGGGCTGATTTCGCTTAGCTACTTCCCCCGGAATTGCGGAATATGCGGATCAAAAGCTCATGCCGCGCGGGTCCGCTGGCCTCGATCGGCCGCCCGCTCTGCCATTGAGTCCGCGAGCTTCGCGCGCAGCCGCTTGCGGGCGCGGTGCAGCCGGGACATCACGGTCCCGATCGGCACCCCGGTGATCCGCGCGATCTCGGCGTAGCTGTAACCCTCCGCGTCCGCCAGGTAGACCGTCGTCGCCAGGCGGGCGGGCAGCTCGCGCAGCGCCCGCTTGAGCACGGGATCCGGCATGCGGGCCAGCGCGGCGTCCTCGGCCGAGCTCGCGACGGCCGTCCGCTCAGGCGAGGACGGCTCGATGGTGTCCAGCGGAAACTCCTGGGGCCGACGGCGGCGCGCCCGGCAGGTTCCGTAGAACGCGTTGGCCTGGATGCGGTGCAGCCAGGCGCGCAGGTTCGTGCCCTGCTCGAAGGTCCCGAAGCCCGCGAACGCCTTCGCGAACGTCTCCTGCACGAGATCCTCCGCGTCCGCGGGGTTCCCGGTCAGCCGCAGCGCGGCGGAGCGTAGCTGCGGCTGGTAGGGCAGCACCTGGTCGGCGAACCGGTCCGCTGGCTCGGCGGGATTACTCACCTTGACCTCCCGGGTAACGGCCTCCCTCCACTACCCGGCTACCGAGCGGGAAACGTGACAATGCGGGGTATTGGCGACACGGTGAGCGGTCATTCGCCGCGGGCGGCCGCGGACCTGCTGCCCGCGCTCAGGAAACTCCGTAACTCGCATACCCTTAGTCACGTTCCCGCTTGTGCACGGCGAGCGGTGTGAGCATAATGCTGCGTGTTGTGCGCCATTGATCGCGCACGTTTTCCTGGGTCCGGAGATGCGGCCCGCCCCTTAGCCTGTGAAGGGCGGTGTCGTCGTGTCCGAAGACCGCTTTCTCGTGTCCTGGTACGGCCGGACCGCTGTGGTGAGGTTGCCCGCGGAGATCGACCTGACCATCGCCGACGACGTGCGCGAAGCGCTGCTGTCGGTGCTCAACAAGGGGGCGCTCGCCCTCGTGGTCGACATGACCGTGACCACGTTCTGTGATTCGGCCGGCATCACCGCGCTGGTGCGCGCCTCCCGGCGCGCGGACGCCACCGGGGCCACGATCTGCGTGGCCGCGAGCGGCCCGCCGGTGCTGCGCGTCTTCTCCCTGGTCGGCATTGACCGGCTAATCGACATCCACCCGACCGTGGACGACGCCCGGGCGTCGCTACCCGATCAGGAGGGATCTGGCCCGATGACAGTCGCCTGACCAGAAGAGCGAGGGCCTGGTCAGGCGACTGTCATCGACAGCAACACGTGCACGCCCTGCGGTCCGGACTCCACGGACACGTGGTCGCACAGCCGCTGCAGCAGCCAGCGGCGAAGCCGTTCCGCGTCGCCCAGCCTGGCGCCCCGCGGCCCGTCCGACAGCAGCATGCCGTCACCGCACACCTCGCAGAACGCGCGGTTCTCCGTCGTCCACAGCCGCAGCCTGGCCGTGCACGGCCCCTGTGCGACCGCGCAGGCCGCGGCCTCGCTGACCGCCTGCACGAAGTCCGACAGCTTAGCCATGCCCATCCCGGCGCGGGCGCCGAACGCCGTCGCGGCGCGGCGGACCGCCGGAATGTCCGCGAACCGGAATGTCTGCTCCGCCAGCGCACGGGCCACCGGAAGGACCGGCCGCCCACGTCCGGCGTTCGGGCCGCGCATCTGTGTGTTCATCGCTGCATCAACCGTCCTGGAAACCGTTCGGGGCCGACCGCGGCGGCTCGCCGCTCACGCTTGTCACGATCGACGCGGCCAGGTCGCGGATCTTGACGTTGGTGTTCTGGGACACCGTTTTCAGCACCGCGAAGGCCCTGTCCTGCGGGCAGCGCTCGGTGGCCATGATCACGCCGAGCGCCTGGTCGATGACGGCCCTGGAGACCATCGACGACCGCAACTGGTCGTTGGTGTCATTGCACGATGCCATCCGCAGCGCCAGCGTCAGCGCTCCCGACGCGTGCCCGGCGAACTGCTCCGCTCGCGCGGTCTCGGCCGGCCCGAACGCGCGCGGCCGCCGAGCGTACAGAGTGAGCG
>NZ_JBARCR010000180.1:0-4991 GCF_049794275.1 Trebonia sp. | reverse complement strand
GGCCGGACCCCGGCTGGTTCGGACGGTTACCACACCCGGCTCCGCGCCGGTCACGGTGAGCTGGCCGCACGCATTGGGAACGGCGCAGGGGCGCTCCGCGGCCAGTTCGGCGAACGCGGCCCTGGCGCTCAGCAACGGCAGCCGCAGCGTGGTGCCGTTTGCCCACCGGACCATGCCCGGCAACGGCCCGGCGGGCAGCACCCCGGCCAGCCTGAAATGCCCCGACATGAACGCGAACTTCGCACGCCCACTGCTGAAGCCCTTGGACGGTACCGGGGTGAGGTCAGATGCGTCCATCAGGACAAGGCCGGTCCGCCAGGCGCGGGCGGCGTGAGATCGGTCCCACTGGGCTGTCACCTGCCGTGCGCGGGCGACGAAGGCGGCCGGTCCGTTCTGGCCCGCAGTCGACGGCGTCACGTGGGGGGTGACGGGCGGCGCGGCGCGCTGTGAGCCACAGGCCGCGACGGCTAGTGCCGCGACGAGAAACACCGCGGTGCGCGAGATGATGAACCGCATCATGACTCCTAAAGGTGGACCCGCACTTTAGACGCGACAGGGCAGGCGTAGGTTCCGGCGGCCCGCCCGGCCGTGATCACGGCGCGCGGGACCCGCAGCCGTTCGATGCGCCCGTAATCGAACCGGCCGCCGGGCGCGGTGGACTCGCCGATGCGGATGGCCGCGAACAGCTTTTCCCGACCGTGGGACACTGGGGCGGTGCAGATTTACGGGCTGCGGTTTGACGTCAATTGCTCGATTCTCTTTACCGAGCTGCCGTTGCTGCAGCGGCCCGCGGCGGCTAAGGCGGCCGGGTTTGACGGGGTGGAGTTCTGGTGGCCGTGGGACGCGATGGTGCCGTCCGATAGGGAGGCGGACGCGTTCGTCAGCGCGATACGCGACGCCGGGGTTGAGCTGGTCAGCCTGAACTTTCACACCGGAGACATGGCGGCAGGGGAACGCGGGCTCGTCTCCGTACCGTCGGCGGCTAAGGCGTTCCGGGAGAACATAGAGGCCTGCACCGAGATCGCCCGGCGGACCGGGTGCCGGCGGCTGAACGCGGCGTACGGGAACCGGATCGACGGCGTGGACCCCGCAGAGCAGGACGCGGTCGCGATCGAGAACCTCAGGCTCGCCGCCCAGGCGGCGGCGAACGCCGGCGCCGCCGTGCTGGTCGAGGCGATCAACTCCGTCGACGTTCCCGCGTTTCCGCTCGACACCAGCGACAAGGCGATCGCGGTCATCGACGCGGTCGGCGCGCCCAACGTCGGGTTTCTCGCGGACCTGTACCACCTCGGGAAGATGGGCGAAGACCTGTCCGGCGTGCTGGACAAGTACCGGGAAAAGATCTGGCACGTGCAGGTCGCCGACCCGCCGGGGCGCGGAGCGCCGGGGACGGGGACGGTGGATTTCGAGCCGTTGTTCGGGCAGCTGGCCGAACAGGGGTACCAGGGGTGGGTGGGGCTTGAGTACCTGCCGTCCGACGCGTCGGACAGCGCCGGCAGTTTCGGGTGGCTATGAGCGAGACGCTCGTCATCAGGTCGACCCGCATGGTGTTGCCAGATGGGGTGCGGGAGTCGGCGGCGTACGTTCGGGATAAAAAGATCGAATCGATCCACTCCTACGACGCGAAGCTGTCCGCTGACCGTGACGTTGATCTTGGCGACCTCGCCCTGCTGCCCGGGCTCGTGGACACGCACGTGCACGTCAACGAGCCGGGGCGGACGGAGTGGGAGGGGTTCGCGTCCGCGACGCGGGCCGCGCTGGCCGGCGGGGTGACGACGATCTGCGACATGCCGCTGAACTCCGTGCCGGTGACCGTGTCCGTCGAAGCGCTGCGGGAGAAGGCCGCCGCGGCGGCCGGGCAGTGCGCGGTGGACGTGGCGTTCTGGGGCGGAGCGGTGCCGGGGAACGCCGCGGCGATCGGGCCGCTGCTCGAGGCGGGCGTCGTCGGGTTCAAGTGCTTCCTGATCGACTCGGGGATCGCCGAGTTCCCGCCGCTGTCGCGCGATGAGCTGCGGGCGGCGATGAAGGAGCTCGCGGCGGGCGGCGCTCCCATGATCGTGCACGCGGAGGATCCGGCCGAAATCAGTGTGCCGAACGGTCCCGGGTATGACGCCTTCGTCGCCTCCAGGCCTCCGGTCGCCGAACGGCGGGCCATTGAGACCGTCATCAGGGCGGCTGCGGCCACCGGGGCGCGGGCGCACATCGTGCACCTCGCCGCCGGGGAGTGCGCGGCGCTGATCGACTCGGCGCGCGCGGCGGGGATCTCGCTGTCCGCCGAAACGTGCCCGCACTACCTCACCTTCGCCGCCGAGGAGGTGCCCGCGGGCGCGACCCAGTACAAGTGCTGCCCGCCGGTGCGGTACGCCCCCAACAGGGAGGCGCTGTGGCGCGCGCTCGGCGTGGGCGTCATCGACTGCGTCGTGTCCGACCACTCGCCGTGCCCGCCGGCGTTGAAGGACACCGGGGACTTCAGGACAGCGTGGGGCGGGATCGCGTCGCTGCAGATCGGCCTGCCCGCCGTGTGGACCGGGGCGCGGCGGCGCGGGCACTCGCTCGCGGACGTGGCGCGATGGATGGCGGCGTTTCCCGCGTCGCTGGCCGGGCTGCCGTCGAAGGGACGGATCGCGGCCGGGTGCGACGCGGACTTCGTCGCGTTCGACCCGGACGCTTCGTTTGTGGTACGCGGGTCTGAGCTGCTGCACCGGCATCCGCTGACGCCGTACGAAGGGCGGACGCTGACCGGGGTGGTGTCGCGAGTGTGGCTTGGCGGTGCCGAGGTCTCGCCTGACGGCGAGCCGCGCGGGCGGCTGCTGCGCCGAGGGGGCGGCACGCTGTGACCGACGACGGCGGCGGCGGGCTCGGCGACTCTGACCCGCTGGCGCTGCCTGACCTGGCGTCGCGGGCGCTGCGCGGGTCGGTGATCGCGGCGTCGGACGAGTTTTTCGCGGAGAAGGAGAACCTGATCCTGCCGGGTGCCCCGGCGTTCACGCCGCAGACGTTCGGGCACAAGGGGCAGGTATACGACGGCTGGGAGACGCGCCGGCGGCGCGGCCCGTCCGGTGCGCTGCCGGGAGCCGACGAGCACGACTGGGTGATCGTGCGGCTGGGCGCGGCCGGGGTGGTGTACGCCGTCCTCGTGGACACGGCGTACTTCACGGGGAATTACCCGCAGTCGTGTTCGGTGGAGGGTGCGCGCGCCGACGGATACGGCGATGTTGCGTCCGCCGCTGAGTGGGTGCCGCTGGTGCCGCGCAGCCCGCTCACGGGCGACGCCCAGCACGTGTTCCAGGTGGCGTCGGAGCTGCTTTGCACGCATGTGCGGCTGCGGATCTACCCGGACGGCGGCGTCGCCAGGCTGCGGGTGCACGGGACCGTGGTGCCGTCGCCATCGCTGCTCGAAGGGCTGACGTTCGACCTGGCGGCGCTGGAGAACGGCGGGGACGTGATCGCGTGCAGCGACCGGTTCTACTCCTCGCCGCGCAACGTTCTCTCGCCCGGGCTGTCCCGGGTGATGGGCGAGGGCTGGGAGACCCGGCGGCGGCGTGAGCCGGGCAACGAGTGGCTGGTCGTCCGGCTGACCGGGCAGTCCGACGTGGCGCTGGCCGAGATCGACACGTCCGGGTACATCGGCAACCCGCCTGGGGCGGCGTCACTGCTGGGGATCGACGCCGCGGTGTCGTCGCTGGACGATTCGTCCGCGTGGTTCCCGCTGCTCCCCCGCACCCCGCTGCTGCCGGACACGCCGCACCGGTTCCGGCTGCCCGGCTCACGGCCGGTCACCCACGTCCGGCTCGACGTGTTCCCCGACGGCGGCGTCGCCCGGCTGCGGCTGCACGGGTCGCTGACGTCGCACGGGCTGGCCGGAGTGCGCCGGCGGTGGGCGGAGACGGCGGGATCTTGAGGGGCGGCCCCTCGCTACTCGGGCGGCTTGGCGGACTGCGACACGCAGAACTCGTTGCCTTCCGGGTCGGCGAGCGTCATCCAGGTGTGCGGTCCCTGCTGGCCGTTGTGCAAAAACTTCGCCCCGCGCGCGACCAGGCCCGCGACCGCGGACTCCACGTCGTCGGCACCGATGCGCACGTCCAGGTGCATGCGGTTCTTCACCGTCTTCGGCTCGGGAACCTGCTGGAACAGCAGCCGCGGCGCGCGCTCCAGGCCGTCAGGGTGGCGGATCGCCGCGCCGTCCTTCCAGACGAGCACCCCGTTATGCAGCGTCGTATCGCTCTCGGCGGCGTACCCGGCGCTGATCATCCGCCGGATGAACGCCTCGTCCGAGGGCTCCACCTGCCAGCCCAGCGTCTCGGCCCACCAGCCCGCCAGCGTGTGCGGGTCCGCGCAGTCCACCGCTACCTGGAATTCATACGCCATCGCAGCTACCCCTCCTCGACCTCGACGCCATGCGCTCGTTCACCCGTGACGCTAACGCCAGTCCAGGACAGTATCGGTCCTCAATTGAGGTAATCGCGGACCGTGAGCAGTTCCGCGGCCGGTCTCCCGGCAGCGTGCTTGAATCGGTGGCATGGCGGACCGCGTCCTCGTCGCACCGGACAAGTTCAAGGGCAGCCTGGCCGCGACGGAGGTGGCCGCCCGGGTAGCCGCCGGCCTGTCGCGGGCCGGTTTCCGCGGCGAGGTCGTGCAACTGCCCGTGGCGGACGGCGGTGACGGGACGGTCGACGCCGCGGTCTCCGCCGGGTACCGCCGCGTCGAGCTGGAGGTGCGCGGGCCCACCGGACGGCCGGTCACGGCCGCGTTCGCGCTGCTCGACGAGACGGCGGTCATCGAGGCGGCGCAGGCGTCCGGGCTGTCGCTGCTGGAGCCGGGACAGCTCGCGCCGCTGACCGCGAGCACCTGGGGCGTGGGCGAGCTGATCCTGGCCGCCATCCGGATAGGGGCTAAGAGGATCGTGCTCGCCGTCGGTGGCGTCGCCACCACGGACGGCGGCGCGGGCCTGCTGGAGGCGCTCGGGGCGCGGCTGGCCGACGCGTCGGGGA
>NZ_JBARCR010000179.1:0-8244 GCF_049794275.1 Trebonia sp. | reverse complement strand
ACCCACACCGCCGCGCAGCTCGCCGCGCTGAGGCCGCAGCTCGAGGACGCGATCGCCGCCCTGGAGCCACTGCGCAAGCGCGCCGAGGAAGCGCGCCAGCTGGCCGACCTCGCCGCCGGCCTCGGCGCCAACCAGTACCGCATGACCCTGTCCAGCTTCGTCCTCGCCGCACGCCTCGAGGAGGTCGCCAAGGCGGCGAGCGAGCGCCTGCGGACCATGACCGCGGGCCGTTTCACCCTCGTGCACACCGACACCCGCCGCGGCGGCGGCAAGGCGGGGCTCGGGCTGCTGGCCTGCGACGCGTGGACCGGCGTCGACCGCGACACGAGCACGCTGTCCGGCGGCGAGACGTTCCTCGCCAGCCTCGCGCTCGCGCTCGGCCTCGCCGACGTGGTGACCGCCGAGGCGGCAGGCACCCCGATGGAGGCGCTGTTCGTGGACGAGGGCTTCGGCACCCTGGACGAGGACACTCTCGACGAGGTGATGAACGTCCTCGACGGCCTGCGGGCCGGCGGCCGGATCGTGGGCATCGTCAGCCACGTCGCCGAACTCCGCCAGCGCATCCCCGCCCAGGTGCACGTCCGCAAGGGCCACCACGGCAGCCACGTCACGGTCACCGTGGGCTAGCTGCGGGCGAACCATGGCGGCCGGGAGGCGCCACGGGCCCGTTCAGAAACTGAAATCTCATTTAACGCAATGTGCATGGAACCGTTACATGGCGCTCGATTGACTGGTGATTACCTGCGAAAATCTCCTGGGGGGGTCTCGTACTATCCCGGTCCCCGGTTTACCATCGGTCCTTGGGAGGCTACACAAACGAACGAAACCCCTGACGAACCGCTGAGGGGAGACGGCGGACAGGCAGCGTCAGGCGGCTATCGGCAGGAGGGGTTCGGGCATGTCGGTTTCTGCGGTGCGGCGCATTGTTGTCGGAGTTGACGGCTCGGCTGAATCCGCCGCGGCGCTCCGCTGGGCTTGCCGTGAGGCAGCGCTGCGCCGCGCGGAAGTGCACGCGATCTATGTCCGGGAGGCGCCGTACTACAGCATGGCCAGCTACGCGGTGCCCGCCCACGGTTACCCGGGCGACGTGGACGCGGACATGATGTGGAAGTCGGTGCTCCCTGAGCTCGAGCCGGGCGTGCTGGTCCGCACCGAGGTAGCCGACGGGCTCGCCGCGCGCGTGCTGCTCGAGAGCTGCGCGGGGGCGGACATGCTGGTCCTCGGCACCGCTGGTGACATGCCGGGCGCGGGATGGTCGCCGGGCCCGGTGATCCGCGCGTGCCTGCGCCGCGCGCCGTGCCCGGTGGTCGTGATCAGCGCCGTGCAGGACCCGCTCCCGGTCGGCGCCGGAGCGCCCGTTCCCGCGGGCGCGTGGCGGTAGCGGACGCCGCAGGGGACGCGGCGGACGCCGACCCGGTTGTCACCGATAACCCCGCGGAGTCCAGGTATGAGCTGCACCTCGGCGGCGAGCTCGCGGGTTCCGTCAGGTACCACCTGCGCGGCCAGCAGATCACCCTGATCCACACGGAGGTCGATCCCCGGTTCCAGGGCGCCGGGCTGGCCACCCACCTGGCCAGGTACAGCCTCGACGACGCCAGGAAGCGGAACCTGGCCGTGCTGCCCTCCTGCCCGTACATCCGCTCCTGGATCCGCAAGCACCCCGAATACGCGGACCTGGTACCGGACGGCAGGCGCGCCGAGTTCGGCCTCTAGACTGGCAGCCGGCAAAACAACGGGCCCAGCGAGCTACCAGGCGGAGGCGACGTGACGCGGGTATGGCTGCCCGATCCACCGGAGACCGTAGCATCGCTGCAACCCCTGCCCGACGGCATCGAAGCCGACGTATGGACCGGCGGTGAGCTGCCCGGCACGAAGGACGAGGTCGAGTTCATCGTCCTGCCCATGGGCTCGAAGCCGGCCCTGCTGGATGCGATCACCAAGCTGCCCAGGCTGAAGGTCATCCAGCTCTTGTCCGCCGGCGCCGAGCAGGTCGTCGGCCACGTCCCCGCGGGCATCACCCTCTGCAACGCGCGCGGCGCGCACGACGCGGCGACCGCGGAGTGGACGGTGGGCGCCATCGTGGCCAGCACGCGGAACTTCCCCCGCTTCGTCCGGGCGCAGGAAGCCGGCGAATGGGATTTCGCGGTCAGCGAATCCGTGGCGGGCAAGCGCGTGCTGATCGTCGGCTACGGCTCGATCGGCGCCGCGGTGGAGCGGCGGCTGGCCGGCTGGGAGGTGACGATCGAGCGGATCGCGCGGCACCCCAGGGAAGGCGTGCGGCCCATCACGGAACTGCACGAGGCGCTCGAGCAGGCTGACGTTGTCGTCATACTCGTCCCGGTCACCGACGAGACCAGGCATCTCGTCGACGCGAAGTTCCTGCGCAGCATGAAGGACGGCGCGCTGCTGGTGAACGCGGCCCGCGGCCCGATCGTGGACACCGACGCGCTGCTGAAGGAGCTCACCGCCCAGCGCATCACGGCCGCGCTCGACGTCACGGACCCCGAGCCGCTGCCGCCGGGCCACCCGCTGTGGAAGGCGCCGGGCCTGCTGCTCACCCCGCACGTGGGCGGCGCCATCACCGGGGCGCGCGACCGCGCCTACGCGGTCGTCAGGGATCAGCTGGCCCGCTACGCCGCTGGCGAACCGCTGCGGAACGTCATCGGCCCCCGGGGATATTAGGAGTACCCCGGCTTACGATGGGGGCATGGTGACGGAACCGACGACCGCGGCGGACGGGGCCGCCCAGGCCCCCAGCCAGCCAGGCCAGGAGACACGTCCGGTCATCGTGACCGTGGACGACGACCCGCAGGTGTCCCGCGCGGTCGCGCGCGACCTGCGCAGGCGGTACGGGGAGAACAACAGGATCGTGCGCGCCGAGTCGGGCCAGGACGCCCTCGACGCGATGCGGCAGATGAAGCTGCGCGGCGACCAGGTCGCGGTCATCCTGGCGGACTACCGGATGCCGGGCATGAACGGCCTTGAGTTCCTCGAGCGGGCGATGGACGTCTACCCGTTCGCCAAGCGGGTGCTGCTGACCGCGTACGCGGACACCAACGCGGCGATCGACGCGATCAACATCGTCGACCTCGACTACTACCTGCTCAAGCCGTGGGACCCGCCGGAGGAGAAGCTCTACCCGCCGGTGGACGAACTCCTCGGCGCCTGGCGCCGGGAGGAAAGGAAGCCGGTCAGGGAGGCCAAGCTGGTCGGGCACCGCTGGTCGGCGCCGTCGTCGCAGCTGCGCGACTTCCTGGCCCGCAACCAGGTGCCTTACCACTGGTACTCGAGCGACGAGCCGGAAGGACAGCGGCTGCTCGAGGCGGCCGGCACGGACGGCCACCACGTGCCGGTGCTGATCACGGTCGACGGCGAGGCTCTGATCATGCCGAGCAGCGCCGAGGTCGCCGCCAAGGTGGGGCTGGCGACCACCCCGGAGCGCGACTTCTACGACCTGGTCGTTATCGGCGGCGGCCCCGGCGGGCTCGGTGCCGCGGTCTACGGCGCCTCCGAGGGGCTGCGCACGCTGCTCGTCGAGAAGTTCGCGACCGGCGGGCAGGCGGGGCAGAGCTCGCGGATCGAGAACTACCTCGGCTTCCCTGAAGGGGTGTCCGGCGGCCAGCTCACCGACCGGGCGCGGCGGCAGGCCGTCAAGTTCGGCGCCGAGCTGCTGACGACCCGCGAGGCGACCGGGCTGGAGATCAACGGCCCGGCCAGGACGGTGCGGCTCAACGACGGTTCCGCGATCGACGCGCAGGCGATCATCCTGGCCACCGGCGTCTCCTACCGGCAGCTGAACGCGCCAGGCTGCGACCGGGTGCAGAACGCGGGCGTCTTCTACGGCGCGGCGCTCACCGAGGCCGAGGGCTGCAAGGACCAGGACGTGTACGTGGTCGGCGGCGCGAACTCCGCCGGGCAGGCCGCCGTGTACCTGTCCAGGTACGCCAGGTCGGTGACGTTGCTGGTGCGCGCGGGCTCGCTCGAGCAGTCGATGTCGTACTACCTCATCCAGCAGATCGCCGGCATCGACCAGATCACCGTCCGCACCTGCACCGAGGTCGCCGAGGTGCTCGGCGACAGCCACCTGGAGCGGCTCGAGCTGCGCGACCTGAACAGCGGGAGCCTGGAAACAGTCGACGCCAGTCAGTTGTTCATATTCATCGGAGCGGCGCCGAGGACCAGCTGGCTCGACGGCGTGGTGGCCCGCGACGAGCGCGGGTTCGTCCTGGCCGGGCTGGACCTGACCGAGGATCACCTCGCCGAATGGCCGCTGGACCGCCAGCCGTTCCACCTGGAGACAAACGTCCCCGGGGTCTTCGCCGTGGGTGACGTGCGGGCCGAGTCCGCCAAACGGGTCGCGTCCGCCGTGGGAGAGGGAGCCATGGCAGTGATGTTCGTGCACAGGTACCTGGAGCCAAAATGACCGCCACCGACGTCCCCGACGTCCCCGACGCCCCCCGCGTCACGATCACCCAGTGCAACCCGGCGGAACTGCGCACGCTGTTCCTGTTCGAGAAGCTCACGGACGAGCAGCTGCAACGGCTCTGCGCCGAGGGCCACGTGGAGATCATCGAGCCTGGCCAGGTGTTCCGCGAGGGCGACCCCGCCGAGTGCCTGTACGTCCTCATCGAGGGCACCGTGGTGCTGTCGAGGAACGTCGGCGGGGACGACGTCGAGATCAGCAGGACCAGCCAGCGGGGCGTCTACGCCGGCTCCTTCCAGGCCTACCTCAGGGACCGGGTGCCGCAGGTCTACCCCAACTCGCTGCGGGTCACCGAGCCGTCCACGTTCTACGTCCTCGGCGCGCAGTGCTTCGCGCAGATCATGACCGAGTGGTTCCCGATGGCGGTGCACCTGCTCGAGGGGCTGTTCTTCGGCGGTCAGCGGACCCGCGAGGCGGTCGGCCAGCGGGAGCGGCTGCTCGCGCTCGGCTCGCTGACCGCGGGCCTGACCCACGAGCTGAATAACCCCGCCGCCGCGGCGGTGCGGGCGACGGCGAGCCTGCGCGAGCGGGTCGCCGGGATGCGCGGCAAGCTGCGGCTGATCGCGGCAGGCAAGTACGAGCGCTCCAGCCTGGAGTCGATCATCGAGCTGCAGCAGCGCGCCGTGGAAAAAGTCTCCAAGGCGCCCAAGCTCAGCCCGCTCGAGACGTCCGACGCGGAAGACGAGCTCAGCGACTGGCTGGAGGACCACGGCATCCACGACGGCTGGCAGCTCGCGCCCACGTTCGTGCAGGCCGGGCTCGACACGGAGTGGCTGAACCAGGTGAGCGACTGCGTCGGCGCGCAGATGCTCGAACCCGCGCTGCGCTGGCTGAACTACACCGTCGAGACCGAACTGCTGATGAACGAGATCGAGGACGCGACGACCCGGGTCTCCACCCTGGTCGGCGCCGCCAAGCAGTACTCGCAGCTGGACCGCGCGCCGTTCCAGGTCGTGGACGTGCATGACCTGCTGGACAGCACCCTGCTGATGATGGCCGCGAAGATCGGCAAGGGCGTGCATATCGTCAAGGACTACGACCGCTCGCTGCCGCCGATCCCGGCCTTCGCCACCGAGCTCAACCAGGTCTGGACGAACCTGATCGACAACGCGGTGTCGGCGATGCGCGGGACAGGCACGCTGACCATCCGCACGGCGCGGGACGACGGCAGCGTCCTCGTCGAAGTGGGCGACGACGGCCCCGGCATCCCTGACGACATCAAGGAGCGGATCTTCGAGCCGTTCTTCACCACCAAGCCGGTCGGTGAGGGCACCGGGCTCGGCCTGGACATCGCCTGGCGGATCGTGGTGAACAAGCATCACGGCGACCTGCGGGTCGAATCGCAGCCTGGCGACACCCGCTTCGAGGTCCGGCTCCCCATCCAGCAAGAACAGCCGGAACAGCCGGAACAGCCGGAACAGGCGCAACAGCCGCAACAATAACCGCAGGAGGCGTAACCGATGACCGAGATACAGGGCGTCGACCCGTCCGTGCCGCCGAGCGGTACCGGCTGCGTCGAGTGCGAAGCGGTTCAAGGCTGGTGGCTGCACCTGCGGCGGTGCACGCAGTGCGGCCACATCGGCTGCTGCGACAACTCGCCGGCCCAGCACGCAACCAGCCACGCGAAGAACACCGGTCACCCGGTGATCCGCAGCTTCGAGCCTGGCGAGGTCTGGTTCTGGTCCTACCCGGAGGAGGACTTCTACGAGTCCGGCCCGGAACTCGCCCCGCCGCAGCACCACCCGATGGACCAGCCCGTCCCCGGCCCGGCCGGCCGGGTGCCGCGGGACTGGCGGGCTAAGCTGAACCCGTGAGCGTTATCTCTCGCGGCTTCCACGGCCGCAGGGGCGGCGACGTGCGGCTGCCCCCCGGTCAGTACCTGGAGCGCGGCTTCCCGGTGCTGTCGGCCGGCCCGACGCCCCGGATCAGCACCGACACCTGGCAGTTCACGATCACCACGGAGACCGGTGACACGGCCGCCCGCTGGAACTGGCAGCAGCTCATGGCCCTGCCGCAGGTGGACGTCGCGACGGACATCCACTGCGTGACCAAGTGGTCGAAGCTGAACACGCACTGGCGCGGCGTCTCGCTCGACACCCTGCTCGACGGCGTCCAGACGAACGCCGGCTACGTGATGGCCCACTCCTCCGGCGGCTACACCACGAACCTGCCGCTGCCGGACATCCGCGACGGTAAGGCGTGGGTGGTCTACGAGTACGAGGGCGAGCCGCTGCGCCCGGAGCACGGCGGGCCGATCCGCATGCTGGTGCCACACCTGTATTTCTGGAAGTCCGCGAAGTGGGTCAACGGCCTGACCTTGATGCTCCACGACAAGCACGGCTTCTGGGAGGACCTCGGCTACCACGACTACGGCGATCCGTGGCGCGAGCAGCGGTACCAGGGCGACTGATCTGGCGCGTCGCCACCGTCGACGCGACCAAAGACGAGACCGCGACCGCGCGCACCCTCGTGCTCGACGTGCCCGGCTGGCCCGGCCACCTGGCCGGCCAGCACGTGGACGTGAAGCTGACCGCCGAGGACGGTTACTCCGTGGAGCGCTCGTACTCGATCGCCTCCGCGGCTGACGGGACCCGCCTCAAGCTCACCGTGCAGCGCATCGCCGACGGCGAGGTCTCCCCGTACCTGACCGGGGATCTCCAGCCCGGCGACCAGCTGGAGCTGCGCGGCCCGATCGGCGGCTGGTTCGTCTGGAACCCGTCCTCGACCGCACCGGTGCTGCTGGTGGCCGGCGGCAGCGGCGTGGTCCCGCTGATGGCCATGATCCGCGCGGACAAGGACAAGGTTCCCGTCCGGCTGATCTATTCGGTCCGCTCTCCCGCCGACGTCCTCTACGGTCCCGAGTTGTCAGAACGGGCCCGTGTTTCACCCCTCACCCTCACCTACCTGTACACCCGTGCCGCGCCCGCGGGGATGCCCGTCGGCCGCATCAACGCGGACATCCTCGCCGCGGCGGGCTGGCCGCCGGACAGCAAGCCGGCCGTCTTCGTCTGCGGCCCGACCGGTTTCGTGGAGGCCGCCGCCAACCTGCTGGTGGCCGCCGGCCATGACCCCGCGGCGGTCAAGACCGAACGCTTCGGTCCCACCAGCTAGCCGCCAGGGACCTTCGTCCCGTCGCTGCGCGGCCAAGGACCCTGGGCGCCGTCTCACGCGCCGCGTGATCGTCAGGGAATGAGCTACCGGCAACCCAGCGTGACCCAGGGCGCGGCGGAACAAGCGCGGCTTCTCGCCGGCAACGCCCGGTACCTGATCGCCACGGCCGCCCGGGCGCCGTCGATCCATAACAGCCAGCCGTGGCGGTTCCGGGTGGACGCGGATGCGGTCGAGCTGTGGGCCGACCCCGCGCGCAAGACGCGTGACGATGCGATCGGCAGGGAGATGCTGATCAGCTGCGGCGCGGCGCTGTTCGGGCTGCGGCTGGCCGTCCGGTCCCTCGGGTACCTGCCCATGGTGGACCTGCTGCCGGATCCAGCGCAGCTGCGGCTGCTGGCCCGGGTGCGGGTCGGCACGGGCGCTAGGGTCATCGGGCGCAGCGAGCTGGAGCGGCGGATGCTCGCGGCTGTGCCGCACCGGCACACCCATCGCGGCCCCTTCCTGGCGGAGCCGCTGCCGCCCGGGCTGCTCGCCGGGCTGCAGAACGACGCGCTGACCGAAGGGGCGACGCTGGTGCTGGTCGGCGACGGCCTGCCGGCCGACCGGCTGGCCAGGCTGGTCGCCGCGGGCCGCCGCGCGGACCTGGATCC
>NZ_JBARCR010000178.1:0-1714 GCF_049794275.1 Trebonia sp. | reverse complement strand
GCTGGCGCGAGTACTTGTCCACCGGCTCGCACTCGCCGCTGAACGCCGTGATCCGTCAGCCCGTACGGCTAGGGCGCTTCGCCAGGCTGACTCGGCAGTGACTACGGTATCCCGGCGCGCATCCCGCAGGGCTGCACGCTGACGGCTCTGTCATGCACCAGTTGCCGTAGCGAGCCGGGGTGGTGGCATTCTTAGCGGATGCACCTGGCGAAGTGGATCGGCGGTGCAGTGTGGGCCGGTTCGTGGTATCTGATGTACCTCGAGATCACGCGGTGGCGTCACGTCAAGCCATCACTGGCATTCAACTCGGACCCGCTGCCCGGCACAGGCATCACGCCGCGCCCAGGGCTACCGCTGATCATGCTCTACATCGCGTGCGCGGTGGCCCCACCGGTGGTTATCTCCGCACTGGTCAGGCAGTTCTCTGACGCCCGACACACGTCGCCAAGGGTCACCGCTTTAGGCTGAACCAAGCCCGGTGCCTCGCACCGTAATGTCTGGCGGGATCGGCCTGCCGGGCAGGGTCCGCCGTCGGGTTATCAATCGGGAGGCGCATGATGCGGGTGCTGGTCGTGGGCGCTGGCGGAGTAGGGTCGGCGGTCGCGCGGACAGTCGCGCGGCGGGATCTGTTCGAGCGCGTCGTGGTGGCCGATTATGACGTGGGGCGGGCGCAGCGGGCGATCGCCGGGGGCGGCGACCGGTTCGCCGCGGCGCAACTGGACGCGTCGGACGAGCAGGCGATTGCGGAGCTGATCAGGACCGAGCGGTGCGATGCGGTGCTGAACGCGGTCGACCCGCGGTTTGTGATGCCGGTCTTCCGTGCCGCCTTCACCGCCGGTGTCACCTACCTGGACATGGCGATGTCGCTGTCTCGCCCGCACGCGTCCGATCCGTACCGGCAGCCGGGGGTCAAACTGGGTGACGAGCAGTTCGCGCTCGCCGGGGAATGGGAGCGCCGCGGGCTGCTGGCGCTGTGCGGCATCGGGGTCGAGCCGGGGCTGTCGGACGTGTTCGCCCGCTACGCGGCAGACCGGCTGTTCGCGTCCGTCGACGAGATCGGCGTCCGCGACGGCGCGAACCTGGTGGTCGAGGGGTATGAGTTCGCCCCGACGTTCTCCATCTGGACGACGATCGAGGAGTGCCTGAACCCGCCGGTCGTGTGGGAGCGGGGCAGGCAGTGGTACACCACCGAGCCGTTCAGCGAGCCGGAGATCTTCAGCTTCCCGGCCGGGATCGGGCCGGTGGAGTGCGTCAACGTGGAACACGAAGAGGTCCTGCTGATCCCGCGGTGGATCGACGCTGGCCGGGTGACCTTCAAATACGGGCTGGGCGAGGAGTTCATCGGCGTGCTGAAGACGCTCCACAAACTCGGCCTGGACTCCACCGCCCCGGTCCAGGTGGGCGCGGCTGCCGTCTCGCCGCGGGACGTGGTCGCCGCATGCCTGCCCGACCCCGCCGCACTTGGCTCCGCGATGTCCGGGCTCACCTGTGCCGGCACCTGGGTCAGCGGAACGGGCAAGGACGGGTCGCCGCGCGAGGTCTACCTGTACCACGTCGTGGACAACAGCTGGTCGATGGCTGAATACGGCTCGCAGGCCGTGGTCTGGCAAACCGCGGTCAACCCGGTGGTGGCACTCGAGCTGCTCGACTCGGGCGCATGGTCTGGCGCCGGCGTCCTCGGCCCGGAGGCGCTGCCGCCCGAGCCATTCCTCGA
>NZ_JBARCR010000177.1:0-6052 GCF_049794275.1 Trebonia sp. | reverse complement strand
GACCAGGCCGGTCAGCACCTGCCCGGCCGCGGTCGCGGGCCCGACCGCGGTGATCGCCGCGGCCGGCCGGAGCAGGGCAGGCAGCAGCACGGCGGTCACGGCCGCGATGGCCAGCACCGAGACCGCGGTGATCAGGCGGATCACATCGCCCGGATGCCGGTACCGCGCGGGCGCCAGGACACGGTCCCACGGCCGGGTCTTCCGCTCCCCGGGAGCCAGCCGCATCCTGGGCGAATCTGTCGTGGGCGGCTCTTCGGTGACTGTGCCGCTAGTGCGGTCAGCGGCGGAAGTGGTGCGCCTGGTCACGGTCACTTCCGGCTCTGCGGCACGGCTACCTCCCGGGCGATCCGCCCCCGCCTGCTCGGACACACGGGCCTGCCTAGGCACGGCCCGTGACCGATTCCAGGAAGCGCAGGGCTGCGCCAGTGGTGATGTCGGGCCGCTGCGACTGCGGGTAATGCCCGGCCTCGGGCACCATGACGACTTGTGCGCCCAGGGCGCGGGCGATCCAATCGGCCTCCGCCCGCGGGTCGGGGAAGTCGGGGTCCTGCTCGCCCATGACGACCAGGGCGGGCGCTGTGACATCGGCCAGCCGTGCCTCCGCCAGGTCGTGGCTGGTGCGCGTGGTGGCCGAGAACGCCTTCGCGTGTCCCGGTCGGCGAAGGCTCGCGATGACCTCGTCGCGGTACTCGCCGAAATCGGCTGGCCGCCGGCCGGCGTACAGCTTGGGCAGGTAGGACTTCCAGGAGATGGCCGCCCAGGGCGGTGCCATGGCCACGCGCAGCAGAAGGCGCTGCCTCGCGCTTGTCTTACCGTTGCGGACGAACGGCCCGATCAGCACCAGGCCGCAGACCAGGCCAGGTCGCTGCGCGGCGGCGAGGACCGCGGACCCGGCGCCCATGGAGTTGCCCACCACTACCGCGGGGCCGCCGAGTTCTCCGATCAGGGCGATGACATCGCCGGCGGTTTCCTCGTCGCCGTAGGACGCGAACGTGGTGTCGCTGTCGCCGTGGCCGCGAAGGTCGGTGCAGGCGACCCGGTAACCCGCTGCCCGCAGGGCAGGAGCGAGGAAACGGTAGCCGGCCCGCAGGTCACCCAGGCCAGGCACAAGCACCACCAGGGAGCCGGCGCCTGCGACGTCGTAGCCGATCCGCCCCTCAGGACAGCGGAGATAACTGGTTTCCTCGACAGCAGGCACGGAGCTGGAATGGCTGGCGCGCGTTGTGTGGTTCGCTGCGGTGCTCATGAGTTCATCGCCTTTGGTTTTGGTCTGGCTTCGCTACCAGGCGACGGTCGTGGCCATGACGGCGGCGACCCCAGTGCCGGCAGGCCCTTGGCGGGCCCGGCCGCAGGGTCCTTCAGCCGGCTGGTACGGCTGGGGTCAGGGCCGAGGCGGCCGATGTGGGTGTGAGGTCGTCGGGTCCGGGGGCGGGCGCGTCGGCGCCGCCCTGGTCCAGGCGGAACGGCGGGTAGGCGTCGGTCATCAAGGCGGCGTAGGCGACGACCCGCAGCACCCAGCGGTTCATGCCCACGATGAAGTCATAGAGCCCTCGCGGGTAGCGGCCCGCGACCAGCAGCGTGATCGCCGCGAAGCACACCAGCAGCCCGATCAGGCCGCCGGACAGGGCATCGGCCCGCCAGGCCCCCGAGCTGCCGGTCGCGGTGTACGCGGCGCCGCCGGCGAACACGGCGGCGATGGCGTACTGCGGGATGGCCAGCAGCCACCACTTGACCAGGACCAGGCCGCGGGACAGCCGCTGCGGATAGGCGATGTCCAGCGTCGCCGGGTAGTCCGGCTCCTGGTCCAGGCTGAACGGCGGGTAGCGGTCGGTGCCCAGGGCGCTGTAGGTGTAGTAGCCGACCCGCCACGACCAGCGCAGCACCCCCAGGTTGAAGCCGAACAGCGAGCGGGGGTAGCGGCCGGTGAACAAGATCGCGAAGAACGCGATGACGGTGACGACGGCGAACGCGATCCACAAGAAGAACAGCACGATGTAGTGCGGGATCGCCAGCAGCCACTTGACCAGCCACAGCCAGCGGCTCAACGGCTCATCCAGGCGCGCTCGCACCTGCACGGGATAGCTCTTTTCCATGACTTCCTCCTCGTCAGTGCACGCGGACGCCACCTCCATGACAGCGGCGCACGATGGGCGCCGGCCGGCGCGGATCACCGGCCCGTAGGGTTGTCTTCACGCTACGTTCGCAACCAGAAACTAGCAATGGATTTCTAGAAATGATCTTGAGTAATTCGCGGGCGTGGCGGACTGGAGCTTCCTGACCAACCAAGCCCCGTAGCGCCGCCGCGCGCAGCTACGACGAGGCCGCCGCGGCGCGGCTCTGGCAGGCCAGTGCTGATCTCACCGGACAGGCCACAGCTGCGTAGCCGCCGACATTGCGGGCGGTTAGGGCTGAGGCTGGCTGCCGTCGCCGGGGATCGATCCGGTGAGGGCGTCCAGGATCACGGTGAGCCCGATCTCGAACTCATCGCCGAAGTCGTAGCCGGGGCGCAGGATGTGCTTGGTCGCCATCTCGACAAGGTAGGGATACTCGCCCGCGAACCGCTCCGTGATCGCTTCGGTGGCCTCGGTGGCGGTCTGGGGGTTGAAGGGCAGGGCGGCCTCCTGCAGTGCGAATCCGTAAATGTAGCTGTCGAGCAGGGCATAGGCGTGAGCGGTCATGGCCACCGAGAAACCGGCCCTGCGCAGGGTGGCGAGGGTGGATTCATGGTGGCGGAGCGTCGCGGGACCGGGATTGGCTCGCGATTCCATGAGCCCGATGGCCCAGGGATGGCGCCGTAGCGTCCGGCGGGCCGAGTCCGCCCGGCGGCGCATCTGCGACTCCCAGTCGTCGCCTGGCGACGGCAGGTCTATCTCACTGAAGACCAGATCGACGATGCCATCGAGAATCTCGGCCTTGCCCGCGACGTAGTAGTAGAGCGACATCGGCTTGACGCCGAGCTCCCGGGCCAGCGAGCGCATCGTCAGCGCCCCGATTCCCCCCGCGTCGGCGACCGCGACAGCGCCGCGCAGCACTCGCTCCCGGCTGAGCGGGGGGCGCTCCTCAGGTCTCTCAACCACTGGCTCCAACATGTCACTCCCGGCCATAGCCATCTCGTACTTAGTACTGTAACGTGTCGTACTAAGTACGAGACAAGGCACGACGCGAATGGCGGGGTGCACCAGCGGCCCGGGAGGAAGCGATCATGGAACCTGGACGGCAGCACGCAGCAGCGGACGGCGCGGCGACCCTGGCGGCGACGGCAGCAGGCACGATGCGGGCGATCGTACAGGACGGCTACGGCTCCGCCGACGTGCTGCGGCTCGCCCGGATCGCCCCGCCCGAGATCGCTGGCGGCGATGTGCTCGTGCGGGTGCACGCGGCGGGCCTGGACCGGGGCACGTGGCATGTGATGACGGGGCGGCCGTACCTGCTGCGCCTGGTTGCCGGTGTCCGCGCGCCAAGGCAGCCGGTAGCCGGGCTCGATGTGGCCGGCACGGTCGTGGCGGTCGGCCCGGGGGTGACCCGGTTCCGGGTAGGCGATGAGGTGTTCGGGTTCGGCCGGGGCACCTTCGCCGAGTACACCGCGGCCCGCGAAGACAAGCTCGCCCGCATGCCGGCCGGCCTCACCTTCGAGCAGGCCGCGGTAGTGCCGGTGTCCGCGGTCACCGCCCTGAACGCCCTGACCGTCGCCGGCCATGTCCGGGCGGGACAGAAGGTGCTCGTCACCGGCGCGTCGGGCGGTGTCGGCAGCTACGCTGTGCAGCTGGCCAGAGCGCTGGGCGCGGAGGTCACTGGCGTGTGCAGCACCGCGAAAACCGGCCTTGTGCGATCCCTGGGGGCGGCGCACGTCATCGACTACGCCCAGGACGACTTCGCCGACGGTGCCCGCCGCTACGACTTGATCGTCGACATCGCCGGAAACCCCGCCCTGTCCCGGCTCCGGCGCGCGCTCACACCCACCGGGACCGCCGTCCTCACCGGCGGCGAGGACGGCGGCAACGTGACCGGCATGGGCCGGCAGTTCCGCGCGCTGGCCCTGTCACCGTTCCTGCACCAGCGGCTGACCATGCTCATCCCCCGGCAGCGCGCCAGCGACCTCGAACGGGTCACCGAGTTCCTCGAGGCTGGCACAGTCACCCCGAGCATCGGCGCGACCTACCCACTGGACCAGGTCCGGGAGGCCATGCGTCAGCTCGCAACCGGGCAAGCACGCGGGAAGGTCGCCATCACCATCTGAGCCGCATCGCCGCCCCTGGTACGCGCCGCACCCGGCGAGAAGCCGCTCCACCACGCCACCCCGGCGGAGGCGGTGTTCCCCGGCCGGAGCGCTGGGGCGGCTTCCGGGTTCTGCCGTCCCGCGTCGAGTTCTGGCAGGAATCGCCGGACGGTCTGCGCGACCGGATCCGCTACCGCCCGGCAGGCAGGCAGCGACTGGATCATCAAGCGGCTGTCGCCGTAACGAGCGGAATAGCCGGATCTGCGCCTTCGGCGCGGCGCGGGTCACATCAGGTCGGCGAGTTCGGTGATGGACGATACGGACAGGTCCCACGGCTTGGTGGCAACGCCGGCCCCGGGGATCCCGGGCCCTGGTTCCAGGGGCCTGGAGATGAACGCCGCGGCCAGGCCCGCCTGGCGGGCGGCTGCGAGGTCGGCCTCGTGCGCTGCGGCCAGCATGATTTCCCCCGGCTGCAACCCGAGCATGGCGGCCGGCCGCAGGTACGCCTCGATGGCCGGCTTGTAGGCCCTGGACACGTCCGAGCCGAGGATCACGTCCCAGGGCAGCCCGCCCGCCTTCGCCATGTCCAGCAGCAGGGACGTGTTCCCGTTCGACAGCGGCCCCACGATGTACTCCCGTTTCAGCGCGGTGATCCCCGGGACGCTGTCCGGCCACGGCGGCAGGAAGTGCCAGGCGCGGTTGAGCTCGTCAAGCGCCGCCGGGCCAAAGCGCCCCGGATCAAGCCCGAGGTCGGCAAGCACGCCGTCGAGGTTCTCCCGGTGCAGCACGTCCAGCGCGACAAACGGCCGCTGTCCGGTACTGACCCGCCGCATCCCGGGCACGTACCGCGACCGCCAGGCATCGGCGAACGCGGCGGCGTCAAGTTCCAGGCCCTGCTCGGCGGCGAACCGGCGGACGGCCGCGGCGACCCCGGTCCGCCAGTCGACCACAGTGCCGAACACGTCGAACAACACGGCCTTGATGGCCTGGGCGGTAGACACGGGGGTGAATGCCACCGTGCCAGCATCTCATCACCAGATGAGACCGCAACTGCCACCGTCGGGCAGGCCTCCCCGTTAGCCTGCGTCCCTGGGCGGCGATTCAGTTTCGCGGCTGCCGCCCGGTCCCCACGGCATGGCCAACGTCTCGCCCTTGTCCGTGGCGGTGACCTGTCCCCGGCACGACAGGTCGTTTCCGCGGAAGCATCTGACGCGATCGCGTGGCGCGTAGTCGCGGAAACGCCGGGCCTTTGCCATCCGGCCATGCCAGCGGATGCCGTTCCCCCGACGGGGGCCGCCCGGGTGAGAGTAGCTTCATGAATGGTTGCCGCGATCCGCACTGACGCAAGGGAGCTAACCGAGCCTTGAACCTGCCCGAGGGCCTGATCGCGCTGTTGCGCCAGCCCAGCCTGTGCTTCCTGGCCACCGTGATGCCCGACGGGTCACCCCAGGTGACCCAGACCTGGGCCGATACCGACGGCAAGCATGTCGTGATCAACTCCGTGCGGGGCCACCAGAAGGTCACCAACGTCGAGCGTGACCCGCGGGTGGCAGTGAACGTGTGCGACGCGTCCGGCCCGGCCCGCTATTACGCGATCCGCGGGCAGGTCACTGGCATCACCGCCGAGGGCGGCGCAGAGCACATCGAGGCACTCGCCCACCGCTACCTGGGCACCCCCTACCCGTGGTACGGGGGCCGCGACCAGGTCCGCGTCATCCTGACCATCCAGGCGGCCACGATCCACCAGAGCGGATGGGCGCGGCAGCGCCACGACTAGCCAGCCCGGGTGGCAACTGCGCCCATCTCGATCCCGCCAGCACAGGCGGATCCCTCTAC
>NZ_JBARCR010000176.1:0-3665 GCF_049794275.1 Trebonia sp. | reverse complement strand
GTCAGGCGCAGGCGCCGGGGGCTGAGCAGGGTTACCCCCCGCAGGGGCACTCCCGGCAGGAGGGCGCCGCGCGGCGCGCCGAGGGGCCGCGGGAGGTGGAGATCGACCGGGCGGTGCGGGCCGACCGGCGGCTGTCCACGATGGGCTACGCCCGGGCGATCCTGGTCGGCTCCGCGCAGATCCTCGCGCTGCTGCCCGGCATCAGCCGGGATGGCATCGTGACGGTCACGGGCATGTGGCGCGGGCTCAGCACGGAAGACGCGGTGCGGTTCTCGTTCCTGCTGTCCGCCCCGGTGATCCTGGCGGCCGGGTTGCTGAAGGGGAAGGACCTGTTCGGCCCGATGGGCGCTGGCATCCACGGCCCGGTGCTCGTCGGCAGCCTGCTGGCTGGCATCGGCGCCTACCTGTCCGTCCGGTTCCTGACCAAGTACTTCAGCGAGGACCGGTCGCTCAACCCGTTTGGCATCTACTGCCTGGTCGCGGGCGTCGCCAGCTTCGCCTACCTAGTCCTGAAGTAGGGCCGCCAGCAGCCGCTGCCCGCGACTTAGGGGCAGGACGTTATGCTTTTCTTGCTGTTATCCGTCTTCGAGCATTATTTGCTGCCCTAAGTCAATCGGGTGGCGGCGGGTGCTCGACTACTTGCCGGGATGTGCCTGCGGGCGGCGGCGGCTCGCCGGGGGCTCGTGCAGCAGCGGGCCGGACGTGCGGGCGAGGAACTCGTGGTAGGTCTTCGGGCCCTCGTGCGAGTTGAGCAGGTAACGGTCCGGCGCGGAGCGCAGGATGATCATCCGACGCTGGGCCTCGTTCATTTCGCCGACCACGGCCGCGACCTTGCCGACCATGCGCCTGAGCTGTGCTGCCTTCATGGTCATCTCCACTGCGTCGTCCTGCTACAAGACTCGCGCTAAGACCTGGGGCGCCGCATTGGGAGAAGTCTATAGTCCGCGGGCGGCGGTGTCTTAGGCCTCCTATCGATGCTTGGGCTGCGACAATGATCGCCATGCTCGATCACGTGAGTATCCAGTGTGCCGACATGGCGGCCAGCGCTTCGTTCTACGACTCGGTCCTCGCGCCGCTTGGCGGGCGGCGGATCATGGACTTCGGCGTGGCGATCGGTTACGGCACGCCGGACCGGCCGGACTTCTGGATCGGGGCGCAGGCGACAGGGGACGGATTCCGCGAGTCCCACATCGCCTTCACCGCGCCGGACCGTGCGGCGGTCCTGGCGTTCTGCGAGGCGGCGCGCGCCGTCGGCGTGACGGTCCTGCACGAGCCGCGGGTATGGCCGGAGTATCACGAGCACTACTACGCCGCCTTCGTACGCGACCCGGACGGGAACAACGTCGAGGCTGTCTGCCACCTGCCGGGATAAGGGGCTGGCGTCCGGAGTCAGGGGCGTACGTTCCGGATGATGGATTTCAGGATCGGAGCGGGAAAGGGCTTGCTGGCTGGGGTCCTGCGCCGTAATCCAGGCATCGACGCGCTGCCACCAGTCATAAAGCCAGCGGAGCCGCGTCTCGTCGTCCGCGTCGCGTGGCACGTCGGCGGCCAGGACACGCCACCAGTGCGCCTGGACGAGGAGGTCGCCGGACAGGCTCTGCCAGACGTCGCGGACGCTGACCAGCCGGTCCAGGCCGGCGTGCGCGACGAAAATCACATCCGCGGCCGGGCAGGCATCGATCGCCGCGAACGCCCCGCCCAGGCGCGGCGGGAGGACGTTGGGCATCGCGGCGGCACGTTCGGCCAGGTCGTCGCGGTGGCGGCGGTGCAGCCTGGCGATCGCGCGGCGCCAGCGCTGCGGGGTCCAGTTGCCGCCTTCGGGAAAGATGAGCAGGGCACCGCGCGGGTCGAGGCTGGCGGCCAGGCGGCTGATCAGGTCGGTGTGCGGACTTGTGCCGCCGCGCTTTTTGCGGATGAACGCGTTCGGCAGCCGGTTGGCCAGCACGTCCACGGTGGGGTCGAGCTGCAGCGTCTCCTTCATGACGACCCGGGGACGCCGGGCGCAGGAGGTGATCAGGTAGTGGACGAGCAGCAGGGAATCACCCGGGCCCGCGTGGCGGCTGAGCACGATGACGGGGCGGTTCGCCGGCGCTTCGGTTGGTCCGGTTACCGTGACGCGCAGCCCGCAGGTGCGTTCCGCCGCGCGGTAGATCAGGTCGAGGAACCAGCGCATGATCCCGTAGTGGCGGGTCTGGTAGGGCTCGGTGTCCAGCCGGCCGCCGAAGCCGCTCACGATCCACAGGCACAGCATGACCGTCAGCACGGCGGTCTCGGCGACAGCCCAGACGAGCGCGAAGCACACCACCCGCAGCGCCCGCATCCGGTGCCTCCGGCCGGTGGCGACCCCGTCCTCCTTCCGCAGCCGGTGCCTGACCAGGTTGAAGGCGACGCTCAGCAGGGCCAGCGGCAGCGCGAGGGCGGCCAGGGCGCAGGCGATCGCGACAACGAGCGGGACCAGCACCAAACGGCGCACTGGGCTGGGCGGAAGCATCGGGCCTCCTGGCGGGCTGGCTAGCCGCGATCGGTGGCCAGGTAATCCGCGACAGCCGCGTACGAGCGGTCGATGCTGTCATTTACCTGATTTCGGTCCCGGTAACGGAATTGTCGCATCCCAGGGGGCAGCCGCTGCCCTCCGGTCGGCAGGACGTGCACCTGGACGCCGGGCGGAATCGCCGACATCTCCTCGTGGAACCGGTGCCTGCGCGCGATCTCGAACGCGACAAGCCCCACCTCCCACGGCCGCTTCGGGACGCTCAGCGGGCTCTCGATGCGTCCGGCGTGCAGGACGTAGACGCTGGTCGCGCCGAGCGCGACCGCACGGCCGACCGGGATGGAGTCGACCAGGCCGCCGTCGAAGTAGTGGTTGCCGTCGATCTCCACCGGCGGCAGCAGCCCGGGCACGGCACACGACGCTATGACGGCCGGCACCAGCGGGCCGCTGGTGAACCAGTGTGCAGTCGCCTCCTCGATGCTGGCCGCCACGCAGTGAAACGGCAGCTTCAGGTCGGTGAAGTCGGCGGCGGGGAGGGTGTCGGCGAGCAGCCTTTTGAGCGGCTCGATCGCGTGGAAGTGGGTGCCCGAACGTATCAGCCGGATGGTGCGCCCCAGCACCGTCTCGCTGAACACGTGGCGGAGCGCTTCGCCGCGCCAGAGTTCGGTAAGCCGGTCGGCGGCGCCGTCAGGATCGGCCGCGACGAAGGCGCCGTTCACCGCGCCGATCGAGGTGCCGACGATGTAGTCGGGCGTGATCCCCGCCTCGGCCAGGGCGCGGAGCATGCCGACCTCGTGCGCGCCGAGCAGCCCACCGCCGCCGAGCACGAACGCAGTCTTCACCTATCGCAGGCTACTTGCACGACGCGCGTGCCCCTGTTCAGCGAAGCGCAACGCGTTGCGAACCGCATCGGGTTGCGGGCCGTTGCCAAGGGTGAGGAGCCGAATGCTCTAGGTGGTGACGGGTTGGGGCTCGACCGCGTCGAGGACGGTGACGGTTTGCGGCGCTGTGATGGGCCGGCGACCGTGGACGGCGGCACCGCCGTGCTCGCCGACCCTGAGCGGCGGGCGGCCATCCACCGGCTGCATCATGCCATCGTCGACCACACCTACGGCGTGGCCAGGGACGGGTGGGCGCGAGCGCTGCCCGGGCTGCACGCCGCCTGGGAACAGCT
>NZ_JBARCR010000175.1:0-2009 GCF_049794275.1 Trebonia sp. | reverse complement strand
CCTGGCCGTCGGCCAGGGCGCACTCCCACATCCTGTCCGCCCTCCCGGCCGGCTCCTTC
Organism: Trebonia sp.; assembly: GCF_049794275.1. NCBI lineage: Bacteria > Bacillati > Actinomycetota > Actinomycetes > Streptosporangiales > Treboniaceae > Trebonia > Trebonia sp. Next base: position 1,950 of record NZ_JBARCR010000175.1, on the reverse strand, counting down.
CCCGGCGTCGACGACGTCGACATCTACGAGTTCCTGGACCAGCACGCCGCGGACTAGCGGTGATCCGGCCGGCCCGCGATGAGGTCCTGAGACTAGATCCTGAGGCGGTGTACCGGCTGTGCGTAGCGCCACGAAGAAGCAGAAGAGCCGGAGCCTGCCAGGGTCCACGACCGACTGCTGAAACCAGTTGCTCATCACCGCCCCCGGCGTTCACGCGCCTGGCGGTAACGTTCCCGGAACGGGGCGGGCGTAGCCGCGATTCCGGGCAGGCCTTACCCGAGGAAGTCCGCCACCGCGGCCGCCAGCTTCGGGGACGGGCCGATGTTGTAGTGCGTCATGCCCGGCAGGATCGCCAGCCGCGAGGCCGGCGCCAGCGATCCGTCCCAGTTCGCGTCCCGCAGGCCGCCGCCGAGCAGCGCGAAGAACTCCGCCGCGTACGACGGCGGAATGCTATCGGCGTCCGCGTAGGCCAGCAGCACCGGCACCGTCAGCCCCTTGACCTCGTCGCTCCAGTCATACGGTCGGCGGAGCAGCTCACCGGACTTGTCGACCAGCGAAGGGAACGCGTCCGGGTCGGGAGCGACCTCGGCGTACGCCACGCCGAGCGGCGACTGCCGGAGCAGCGGCGCTAGCGTCGCCGCGGTCATCGAGTCGAACCCGGCAAGCACCTCGGGGAACCACGCGGAGCGCCGGCACGGCGCGGACACCACGACCAGCTTGCGCACCAGGTCCTGGTGCTGGATCGCGCAGCGCAGCACGGCGCCGCCGCCCAGCGACCAGCCGAGCAGGTCCGCCTGGCCGAAGCCGAGGTGCCGCACCACGCCGGCCACCTGATCGCCGAACCTCTCCCAGGTGAACGGCCGGCTCGTGTTCCCGGTATGGCCGTGCCCCTCCAGTTCGATGGCCACGACCTGCCGGTCGCGCGCGAGCAGCTCAGGTACCGACTCGAATACCGCGGTCGTCCCGTACCCGCCGTGCACCATCAGCAACGGTGTCCCTCCGCTGCCCCGACTCTCCCAGTACACGTCAACCCCGTCGACCGGGGCATATCCGCTGGTCACCTCACCCGCCATAGCTTCCTCCTCGTAGCCGGCGACACGAACCTACTAAGTAGACGCCATGCCAGTGACTCGCTCATCGCCGTAGGGCATGTTGGCTCAGCTTCTCCCTCTGTCAGTCACACCAGTCACTCCTGTTGGCTTTGTAGACGCGGTAACCATTTTCCGGGGTGCTGAAACGATCAAATGTGGTCACGGTGTCTACAAAGTGACCTGGACTCTACAAAGCTGTCCGCCTGGCCGAAGCCAACGCCGATCACATTGGTCGCCCCAGTCACTGCCTTTTACGTTGTGCATGAAATGACCACTTTCGAAGCTGAGTGACCGGTCACAAATGGTCATTTTGTGCATAACGTGCTGCCTCGTGCGCAAAGTCGCCCTCTCGCGCGAACGACCCACGGTGCGCCCGGGCCGGATTGCGGTGCTGACTGTACGATCTGGCGCATGCGGGGCCCCTGGATCGTGACCTTGGTGTGCGGAGCGTCCGGGACCGGCAAGTCATGCCTGGCGCGGCCGCTGGCCGAGCACTACGGTGTCCCGCTCGCCGAAGCCGATGACATCGTCACGGCCTTGCAGGCGATCACGACCCCGGAGCAGCAGCCGATCCTCCATTTCTGGGCGACGCACCCTCAGTTCAGGTCCTGGGCGCCCGAGCGGATCGCCGCGCGGCATTTCGAGGTGGCCAGCGCGCTTCGCCCCGCATACGCGGCGGTCATCGCCGACCATGTCGAGTTCGCGGCACCAGTGGTCTTCGAGGGCGACTATCTCCTCCCTGAACTGGCGGCGGAAGCAGGTCCCGCGGTGCGCGCGGTGGTGCTCGATGAGCAGGACGAGGATCAGATCACCGCTAACTACCTGCGACGCGAGCCCAGCGGGCAGCAGCGCGACCGCG
>NZ_JBARCR010000174.1:0-2530 GCF_049794275.1 Trebonia sp. | reverse complement strand
CCCTGGCTGCTTGCCGAGCACGACCGCCAGCGCGCGCTCGGTTACTGAGTCTTCTCCAGCACGAAGACCGGGATGAGCCGTGTGGTCTTCTTCTGGTACTCGGCGTACGGCGGGAAGGCCGCGACGGCCCGCTCCCACCACGGGCCGCGCTCCTCGCCGGTCAGCTCCCGCGCGGTCATCGACCACTTGTCCTGGCCGTCCTGCAGCTCGACGTCCGGGTTCGCGCGGAGGTTGTAGACCCACACCGGATTCTGCGGCGCGCCGCCCTTGGACCCGACGGCTAGGTAGCTGCCGTCGTGCTCCACGCGCATCAGCGGCGTCTTCCTGACCGCTCCGGTCTTCGCGCCGCGGTTGGTGACGATCACCACCGGCAGCTCAGTGTCGCGCAGCGTCGTCCCCTGCCTGCCGCCCGACCCCTCATACGCCTCAACCTGGTCCCGCACCCACGAAGCCGGGCTCGGTACGTACTCACCATCGATAGCCATGCTGATATCCAACACCACCAGGGCCCCGGCGCTTCCGCCCGCCTGCGGGCCGCGGCCCGTCGGCGGTGAATTCGGCCCGGGCACGGCGTCTACCCCAGCGAAGCCCAAAGGACAGGAGAGCGCCGATGTCCCAGACCGAACCCGTCGCAGAGTTCAACGAAAGCTTCAGCGAGCCGGGCGCCACGGCCCCGCCGTGGACCGAGGTGGCCGCCGTCCTGACGGCGTCCGAGATGTTCTGGCTGTCGACCGTGCGCCGGGACGGGCGGCCGCACGTCACCCCGCTGCCCGCGATCTGGCTGGACGGAACGCTGTACTTCTGTACCGGCTCCCTTGAGCAGAAGACAGCGAACCTGCGGTCCAGCCCCGGCTGCGTCCTGACCACCGGCAGCAGCGATCTCCGGTCCGGCCTCGACGTCGTGGTGGAGGGCACCGCCGTCCGCACGACCGACGTGCCCCGGTTGCACGAGCTGGCGGCGATCTGGAAGTCCAAGCTCGACTGGGACTACGTGGTCAGCGACGACGGGTTCGGGGATGACGCCGACCGGACGGGGCTCGTCTTCGGGGTGATGCCGGCGAAGATCCTCGCCTTCGGCAAGGCCCCGTACACCCAGACCAGGTACCGCTTCCCCGCCTGACCCGCCGCGCCCCGCTACGCGTCGGCGGCGGGAAGCAGGCCGCCGACGAGCCTGATCGCCTCCTCGGCCGACGCCCCGCGCCCGACCGCGACGCCGATGAGGTAGCTGCTCAGCGGCACCGCGAGCCGCACCACGTTGTGCGCGATATCCCCGGTCAGCGTCAGCAGCTCGTCCTGCGTGGCCGAGGGCAGCACGTCCTCGAGCGTGACATCCAGCGCCCCGGCCACCTCGCCAAGCCATATCTCCACGTCAGCCATCCCGCCACCCTTTCCACCGATCCGGACACGCGCCACGCCGATCCTCTCAGCCTCGCGTCCCCGCCCTCACGCCGAGGCCCGTGCGGCGTCGAACCTACGAGACAGGCACGACCACGCCAGGCGGTTCGTGATCGGCGTCGGCTCCTAGCAGCGCGCTCGCGTTCCCGACGAGGTACTTTCTATAGGTTCGCAGCTGGATCGCTACCCGGCCGGCGACGACGCGACTAGGTATCAGATACATGTCGAAGTCGCCATCCACGATGAAGAAGTAGTCGATAACATCGGGATCATAAGGCATGCGCGGCGCGAGATTTCCAACAGAGTACGGACGGCGGCTCACGGTCACGATGCCGTTGCCTGTGCTTTTCGTCGTCGTCGTTTTGACTTGCACCCGGTGGATTCCATCATCTGATTGAACCATGAGATCATAGACGGCCTGCTCGATAGGCAAGGAAATCGTAGACCCGCGAACCGTAAACCATGCGGCGGCAATGGGCAACGCGGCGTCGCGCAACCGCATTGGGTCAATACGCCAACTGGCCGGTGGAGGAATTGCGGTGCTTTTGGCATTGAGATGCCTGAGATCAAGCCCCAGTCTTATGGCATGCCCAGTGATGCGGGCTCGCGTATCTTTCCTGGGCGTTCGCAAGCCTAGCGATGTGAAAACGTCGTCCCACGAATGCCCTTCAGCTATAGCGCGTTTGAGCTGTGCGTCATCCCACGTGCGCGTCCCCTTGAAGTGAGATACGTCTAGGCCGAGCAGGGCCGTGTGACGCCGTACCCGGCGCATCACGCCCTCCGACGTCGTGGTCAAGCCAAGGGCGCGCACGACATCACGCCAGCATGCGGACGCCTTTACCGCATCCGTCAATTGGGCATCTGACCATGTGTATTTGGGCGGAATGGAAGTTCTCATACCCCCACAATAATGTGGGGGTATGACATTCGAGCGTGCATTTCATTGTCGGGACGGGGAGATTTGAACTCCCGAATCTCCTGACCCCCAGTCAGGCGCCTTAGACCAAGCTGGGCCACGTCCCGCCGCCGACCGGAAGCCCGATCGGCGTGTCCACCTTAGCGCATCCCGGGCGCCACCAGGAAACGACGGCCGGCCCGCGCCGCCCTCTCCGTGGCGAGCCTTCAGGAAGCAGTC
>NZ_JBARCR010000173.1:0-5801 GCF_049794275.1 Trebonia sp. | reverse complement strand
TTCCTGGTCGGGCCGGCCGGGCGATGGGTCAACGGACAGGTGGTCTACGCCAACGGCGGGCTGGCCTGACCGGCCGCCACACCGATCGAGATGGAGGCACGCATGCTGCTCGCGGACAAGTCCATTGTCGTCACTGGCGGGAACAGCGGTATCGGCAAGGCGATCGTGCTGGCCGCCGCCGCGGAAGGCGCGAACGTCGTCGTCGACTACCGCATGCACCCGGAATACACAGCCGAGGTCCTGGCCGCCGCCGCACGGGCGGGCGGCCGCGCGATCGGATTGGAAGCCGACGTCTCGCGCACCGAAGACCTGCACCGGATCATCCAGACCGCCGTGCAGAACTTCGGCCGGCTCGACGTCCTGGTCAGCAACGCGGGCATCGAAACCCGCACGTCGCTGCTCGAGACCAGCGAAGCCGACTTCGACAAGGTGCTGGCGGTCAAACTCAAGAGCGCGTTCTTCGGCGCCCAGTTCGCGGCGCAGCAGTTCATGGCGCAAGGCAGCGGCGGGCTGGTCGTGACGATCTCCTCCACCCACGAAGACTGGCCGATGCCCGGCAACATCGCCTATTGCGTCTCCAAGGGCGGCGCGAAGATGCTCACCCGCACCGCGGGCGTCGAACTGGGATCACTGGGAATCCGGTTCGTCAACGTCGCGCCGGGCGCGGTGAGCACCCCGATCAACGCCGTCACCGAGATGGACCCGGAACTGCTCAGGCGGCTGAACGGGGCGATCCCGCTCGGCCGGATCGGCCAGGCCGCCGAGATCGCCGACGTGGTCGTGTTTCTCGCCTCGGCCAAGGCCGGGTACCTCAACGCCACCACGGTCACCGTCGACGGCGGCCTGTCACAATCGAGCGTGGGACTGTGACTGACCACTACGACGTCCTGGTCATCGGCAGCGGGCCCGGGGGCGCGACCACCGCAGCGCGGGCGGCCGAAACCGGCAAGCGCGTGCTGCTGCTCGAACGCGGTGACGTCCTGCCGCGGGAGCGGGACAACTGGGACTCGCGAGCGGTCTTCGGCGACACGAAGTACACCGCGGATGAGACCTTCTACGACGCCCGCGACCGGCCGTTCCGGCCTGAGTTGCACTACTACGTCGGCGGCAACTCCAAGGTGTACGGCGCGGCGCTGCTCCGGCTGCTACCCGCCGACTTCGGCGAGGTCCGGCACCCGGACGGGGTCGCGCCGGCCTGGCCGCTGGGCTACGACGACATGGAGCCGTATTACGGCCGCGCCGAGCACCTATTCTGGGTGCACGGCGAGCACGGCGAGGACCCCTTCGCCGGCCCCTCGAGCCGCGACTACCCCTACCCGCCGGTGCGGCACGAGCCGCGCATCCAGCAGCTGTCCGATGGCCTGACCGAGCTGGGCCTGCACCCGTTTCACCTGCCGCTGGGGGTACACCTCACCCAGGACGCGCACGGCCGGGCCATCCCGGACTCGCGATGCATACGGTGCGACCGCATTGACGGATTCCCCTGCCCGCTCGGCGCCAAGGCCGACGCCGAATGGGCCGTCATCCGCCCGGCCCTGGCCGCGCACCCCAACCTGACCCTGATGACCAGCACGACGGCCCAGCGGCTGCTGACCGACGCCGGCGGCCACTCGGTCACCGGCGTGGCCGCGACGCTCCCTGACGGCTCCCCGCACACCTTCACCGCCGACATCGTCGTGCTGTCCGCGGGGGCCATCTTGTCGGCCGCCTTTTTGCTGAAGTCGGCCAGCGACCGGCATCCGCATGGCCTCGCGAACTCCTCTGACCAGGTCGGCCGGAACTACCTGCGGCACAACAACCTAGCCCTCATCGCCTTCTCCCGCGAACCCAATCCGACGGTCTTCCAGAAGACGCTGGCCCTCAACGACTTCTACGGCCCCGGCGAGGGATGGCCGTACCCGATGGGCCACATCCAGATGCTAGGCAAGTCCGACGACTGGCAGATCAAGGGCGCGGCGCCGCGCGGGTTCGGGTGGGCTCCGTCCGCACCCTACGGCGAGGTCGCGAGGCACTCGATCGACTTCTGGCTTTCCAGCGAGGACCTCCCCCTCGCCGACAGCCGGATCACGCTGCGGCGGGACGGCACGATCCGGCTGGCGCTGCAACCCGACAACAACACCGAAGGCCTCACCCGCCTGCGCCTGGTCCTCCAGGGCATGCTGGGCAAGCTCGGCATGCTGGACACGACGTTCGTCCGCAGCCTGTACCTGCACAAGGCGATCGACCACGCCGCCACCGCCCACCAGGCCGGTACGGCGCGCTTCGGGACCGACCCCACCGCCTCGGTTCTCGACGTGCACTGCAAGGCGCACGATCTGGACAACCTGTACGTGGTGGACGGCAGCTTCATGCCCTCGATCGGTGCGGTGAACCCGACCCTGACCATCATCGCGAATGCGTTGCGGGTCGGCGATCACATCGCCGAGCGCATCGGAACCACCTCCTGAAAGGTGCCCTGCCATGCCGAGAATCGAGGACTACGCCCTGCTGGGCGACCTGCACACGGCCGCCCTGGTGAGCACCGCCGGGTCAATCGACTGGCTCTGCCTGCCCCGGTTCGACTCACCTGCCGCGTTCGCCGCGCTCCTGGACAATGACCAGGCCGGACACTGGACGCTCGCCCCCGAGGCAGGCGGCACGTGCACCACCCGGCGGTACGCGGGAAACACCCTGGTGCTCGAGACGGACTGGGTCACCGCGGAAGGCAGCGTGCGGGTCATCGACTTCATGCCACCCCGGGCGGACACGCCGCACCTGGTCCGCATCGCGGTAGGCCTGGACGGCGACGTGGCCATGCGATCCACGCTGCGGCTGCGCTTCGATTACGGCCGCGTCGTGCCGTGGATCCGGAACCTCGGCACCCAGATCCACGCGATCGCGGGGCCCGACCGCGTCCGGCTGATGTCCGCGGTCCCGCTGCGCGGCGATCACTGGGACACGCTCGCCGACTTCACCGTGCGCAAGGGCGACCGGGTGCCGTTCGTCCTGTCGTGGGCGCCCGGCCACGATCCGCAGATGCCGCACGTCGACGCCGACCAGGCCCTGGCCGCGACGGCGGACTTCTGGACCGGGTGGTCTGCTCATGCCGCCTACCAGCCCGGGCCGTACGGCGAAGCAGTGGACCGGTCGCTCATCACGCTGAAGGCCCTGACCTACGAGCCGACGGGCGGGATCGTCGCGGCTGTCACCACGTCGCTCCCGGAGGAGTTCGGCGGTGTCCGCAACTGGGACTACCGGTACTGCTGGCTCCGCGACGCCACGTACACGTTGCAGGCCCTTCTCGCGGCCGGTTACCGGCGCGAGGCCGGGGCCTGGCGTGAGTGGCTGCTGCGGGCCATCGCGGGCCAGCCCGAGACGCTGCAGATCCTGTACAGCCTGGACGGCGCGCGGCGGCTTCCCGAGGTCGAGCTGGGATGGCTGTCCGGCTACGAGGGCAGCAGCCCGGTCCGCACCGGCAACGCCGCGGCCGGGCAGCTCCAGCTCGACGTCTGGGGCGAGACACTGGACGCCTTGTTCCTGGCCAGGCAGGCCGGCCTGCCCGCCGACCACGACGCATGGGCACTGCAGGTGGCCCTGATGAATTACCTCGAATCAGCCTGGCGCGAACCGGACAACGGATTGTGGGAGGTGCGCGGCGACCGGCAGCACTTCACCCACTCCAAGATCATGGCCTGGGCCGCCGCCGACCGGATGGCACGATCTGTCCGCGAGTACGGCCTGCCCGGCCCCGCGCCGCGATGGGAAGCGCTCCGCGAGCAGATCCACCACGACATCGTGACCCGCGCGTTCGACACCGAACGCAACACCTTCACCCAGGCCTACGGCTCGGCCGCGCTGGATGCCAGCCTGCTGCTGATCCCCCGCGTCGGCTTCCTGCCCGCCACCGACCCGCGGGTGCTGGGCACGATCGCTGCGGTCCGCCGCGAACTGAGCGACGGCGACCTGGTCAGGCGCTATTCGACCGCTGCGACCGACGACGGCGTCAAGGGCAGCGAGGGCCTGTTCATCGCCTGCTCGTTCTGGCTCGTCGACGCTCTGCACGCCTCCGGGCAGCAGCAGGACGCCATCGACCTGTTCGAGCGTCTGCTCGCCCTGCGCAACGACGTCGGGCTGCTCAGCGAGGAATGGGACCCGGGCGCACGGCGCCAGCTGGGCAACACGCCCCAGGCGTTCAGCCACTTCGCCCTGGTCGTCAGCGCCGTCCAGCTGCACCTGGGGAGTGCGATCCGCAGCGACAATCCCATGCAGACATGACCGCCGGGCCAGCGGCGGTGATCGACCGGGTCACCCTAGTCGTGTCGGATCTGGACCGGGCCGAAGACGACTACGTCCGGACCTTCGGGTGCCGCGTCGAACACCGTGGTGACATCGATCCCGCCCTGGTCCGCGTGCTGTGCATCCGGCGGGCGCGCGGGCGGCGGTCATTGCTGCGGCTGGGCCGCGAGCGGATCGAGCTCCTGGAATTCACGGAGATGGCGGGGCGCCCGTACCCGCTCGGCAGCACGAGCACCGACCTGTGGTTCCAGCACATGGCGATCGTCGTGACCGACATGAGGCGGGCTTATCTGCGGGTCATGGCGAACCGGCGGTTCCGGCCCATCAGCCGCAACGGCCCGGTACGGCTGCCGGATGACTCCGGGGGCGTGATGGCGTTCAAGTTCCGCGATCAGGACGGCCACCCGCTGGAACTGCTCGCATTCCCGGAGGGAGACGTCCCGGGATCATGGCGCACCGGCAACGGTTCCGGCTCCTTTGTCGGGGTCGATCACACCGCCATCGCGGTCAGCGACTCGGCCCGCAGCGCCAGGTTCTTCGGGTCCGTCTTCGGGTTCCGCGCCGCGGGTCGCACAGAGAACCGCGGGCCCGAACAAGCCGATCTCGATGACGTCGACGACGTGCACGTCAGCGTCACCCGGCTCTCGGCGGACCTGCCCGCGCCCCGGATGGAGCTGCTGGACTACCATGTGGGCACGCGCCGGCCGATCCCGCACGACACCGCCAGCAACGACATCGTGGCCACGCACAGTGTGGTGCGGGTCGCCTCGCTCGACGCGACCGCCGCGGCGCTCGCCCGCTGCGGCACGCCCCTGGCCCGCGATGACCTCATGATCCTGCACGGCGGCATCCGCGCCGCCCTGGTAACGGGACCTGACGGGCACCGCTTCCTCGCCGAAGAGCAGGCGGTCCCTGGGTTACGCCGAAGCCGCGGCGTGCTCGCGCACGTAACGCACCAGCCCGGCGACGTCGTCGGGGACTAGCCGGCCGATGGCCCCGCTGGAGTAGACGCTGACCACCACCTTGCCCGCCGGGTCGAGGACGAAGCCGGTGGACTGCAGGTACACCGGGTCCTGATTGACGAAGGCGCCGGTCAGGCCGGCGACCGCTCGCGCGTCGGCGCCGAACCCGACGGGAAAGGTCAGGCCGTGATCGGCGATGAGGCCGACGGCGGCGGCTTCGTCATCGACGGACAGGGCGACGACCTGGACGCCAGCGTCCGCCAGGGTCGCACTGGCGCGCTGGAAGGCGCGCAGCTGGGCGTTGCAGTAGGGACACCAGGCGCCGCGGTAGAACAGCACCACGCCGAATTGGCGAACGCCTCCGGCACCGTGACGGTCGTGGCGCCGGGGACCGTAAGCCTCAGTTCCGGGAAAGTGTCACCGGGGCGCAGCAACGACATGGGCAGGCTCCTCATCGGTATCGGGTTGGCCAGGTCCCCGGCGGGACCTTCGGGGTATCGGCGACATGCCGCTCAGCGGGCTTGGCCACATGGCGGTATCCGGCGGCGGAAAGCCCGTCGCGCA
>NZ_JBARCR010000172.1:0-5234 GCF_049794275.1 Trebonia sp. | reverse complement strand
GAGGTCCTTGGCTTCCTTCAGGCCGAGGTCCGGACGGACCGAGCGGACTTCCTTGATCACGTTGATCTTCTTGGCGCCACCGGCGGTGAGCATCACGGTGAACTCGGTTTGCTCTTCGGCGGCTTCGGCGGCGGGGGCGGCGGCTTCGGCGGCGGCGGCTTCGGCGGCGGCGGCTCCGGCGGGGCGGGCAACCCGTTCGAGGCCGACTACAGCGCGCTGATGCAGATCTCCCGCACCACCGGCGGCTCGTTCTACCGCGCGCAAGACGCCAACCAGCTCAGCAGTGCCCTGGACCACCTGCCCGCGGCCTTCACGATCGTCCGCAAGCACCTCGACCTCGCCGCCTGGTTCGCCGGCGGCGGCGGCCTGCTCATCGCCGCGGCGGTGGCGCTCTCGCTGTGGTGGAACCGGACCAGACGCGCGCCTGCCCGGATCGCCGGTCACTGACCGGCCTGGTCCGCCCGGGGCCTATCCTGACCCCGCCCGGCTCTGATTCACTTCTGTCCGTGCAGAGCATCGATGAATTCGTCACCGGGCAGCTGGCTGCCTGGGAGGTCCCTGGGTGCGCCGTCGCCGCCGTCAGGGACGGGGACGTCGTCCTGGCCGCCGGCTGGGGCCACCGTGACCAGGCCGCGGAAACGCCGGTCACCAAGGACACGCTGTTCGCCATCGGGTCGGTCACGAAAGCGTTCACCGTCGCGGCGGTCGGCGCCCTCGTCGACGACGGCCTCCTGGAGTGGGACCGCCCGCTCCAGGACTACCTTCCCGGCCTGCGGCTGCACGATCCCATAGTGACCGGCCGGGTGACCATCACCGACCTGCTGGCGCACCGGTCCGGGCTGCCCCGCCACGACCTGACCTGGATCGGCCACCCGGACCGGTCCCGCGCCGACCTGGTCCGCCGGCTGCGGTTCCTCCCGCTCAGCAGGGACCTGCGCCAGCAGTTCCAGTACTGCAACCTCGGCTACCTGGTGGCCGGGCACCTCGTGGAGGCGCTGTCCGGCATGCCGTGGGAGGAGTACACGCAGTCCCGGCTGCTGACGCCGCTGGGCATGAGCCGGTCGAACCTGTCGGTCGGCGAGATGCTCACCGACCCGGACCACGCCACCGCCTACGAGCGCCGTTCCGGTGTCGTGGTTCCTGTGCCAGCCCGGCCGGTGACCGCCCTGGCGCCCGCGGGCGCCATCAACTCCAGCGCCGACGACATGACCCGCTGGCTGCTGGCCCAGCTCGGCGGCCGCGTGCCCCGCATGCCCGGCCACCCCGACGGCCCGCCGGTCATGTCGCCGGCCACGGTGGCGCTGCAGCACACCCCGCACACGCTGATATCCGAGGACCCGACCTTCCCCGCCTCGACCAGGCACGCCTACGGGCTGGGCTGGCTGATCGGCCGGTACCGCGAACACCGGGTCGCCGAGCACGGCGGCGGCATCGACGGGTTCCAGACCGAGTGCATGCTGCTGCCCGACGACGGCATCGGCGTCATCGTGCTGACCAACACCTCGTCGAGCGCCATGGCACCGGTCGTCGCCTACCGGGTCCTCGACGAGCTCCTCGCGCTGGAGCCGCTGGACTGGTTCGGGGACTTCAAGCCGCGCTTCGACGCGGCCATGGGCGGGATGCGCGAGGCCCGCAGCGTCCGCCGGGTCGTCGCCAGCGCCGCAAGACCCAGGCCACTCGCCGCCTACGCCGGCGACTACGAGCATCCCGGCTACGGCGTGCTCAGCATCACCACCGACGGGGAGACCCTGCGACCCCGGCTCGGCACGCTGGACCTGAGCATGGCGCACCGGCACTACGAGACGTTCGACCTCGAATGGCACGAGCTCGGCGACCAGTCGCACATCTTCCCGCTCATGTTCCTGTCCGACGCCGACGGCGACATCACGGGCCTCACCGTCCCGTTCGAGCCGTCCGTCGACCCGCTGCGCTTCGACCGGCTGCCCGACGCCCCGGCCCGGGATCCCGAGGTGCTCAGGCGGCTGACCGGCACGTACGCCATGGGCCCGGTCGAGATCGAGGTCGCCCTGCAGGGTGACCGCGTGCTGACCGTGGCCACGCCCGGCACCCCGTCGCTGGAACTGGAGCCGGGGCACGGCCTGCGCTTCGGCGTGAAGGGCCAGCCGGCCATCACCGTCGAGTTCGAGCTCGACGACACCGGCGCGGTCAGCCGCCTGGTCGCCCAGCCGCTAGGCATATTCTTCCCGAAGCCGTTAACCTAGAACGAGCATTCGAGGCTGACGACATAGAAGGGTGAGCCCAGCGGAAAAGGAGGCGAAGAAGCGGGAGCGGCTGCGGGTGCGGCAGGAGGTTCAGCTCGCGGCCGCCGTGCGGCGGGCGGACCCGCCGATGGCGGCCGCCTGGTGGGTGATGCTCGGCGCGCGAGGGCTGCTGCCCGCCGCTTTCTCCGTGGTCACCGGCGTGCTGGTGGCGGCGGTCCAGCACCGCGCCAGCCTCGCGGCGCCGCTGGCCGTGGTGGGCGTCGTGTTCATCCTCATGCAGGTCCTCGGGCCGCTGCACACGTCGCTGTCCGCCAACCTCGGCGACAGGACCGCCGCCTGGCTGTACGACGAGCTGACCGGCGCCTGCGCCGCCGTACCGGGGATCGGCCACCTGGAAGACCCCGAGCTCGCCAAAGACCTCCAGGTGGCCAGGGACTTCGACCGCGGCATGACCGCTCCCCCGCTGTCCACCTCGATGGACTTCATCGCCGGCGGCCTGGTGGACATGGTGGCGGGCCTCGCCCAGGCCTGCGTGCTGTTCGGCTTCGCCTGGTGGGCGCCGCCGGTGCTGGCCGGCGCCTGGCTCGCCACGCACTGGCTGCTGCGCGAGAGCGCCGTGTGGAAGGACCGCAACACCGACGAGGTGCGGCAGGCACAGCGGGACGCCGACTACGCCTTCCGGCTGGCCGTCGACCCGCCGGCCGCCAAGGAAGTGCGGATCTTCGGGCTGCCCGACTGGGTGCTGGAGCGCTTCCTCACCAGCAGGCGCCACCTGCACCGGCTGCAGTACGACGCGACCCGGATGCGCGAGCGCTCGGTGCTCGCCAGCCTCGCGATCGTGCTGGCGGCCAACGGGCTCGTGCTGTGGATGCTCGGGTCCGCCGCGCTGGACCACCGGCTCTCCCTCGGCGCGCTCGTCGCGTACGCGTCGGCGGTCGCGGGCGCGTCCATGATCGCGTTCGGCGGGCTGAACTGGGCGCTGGACGGCGCCGCGGCGCCGGTCGCGGCGGTCGCCCGGCTGAAGGCCGCGATGAGCAAGGCCGGCACCATCACCGAACGGGGGCACAACCCGGCGGACGGCATGCCCAGCCAGAACATCGCGTTCCGCGACGTGACCTTCGCCTACCCGGCCGCCCCCGGCCGCCCCGTCCTCAGGAACTTCAGCCTGGAGATCCCCGCGGGCAGCTCGCTCGCCATCGTCGGCCAGAACGGCGCGGGAAAGACCACCCTCGCCAAGCTGCTGTGCCGGCTGTACGACCCGCAGTCGGGCGCGATCGAGGCCGACGGCACCGACCTGCGGGACCTGGACCTCGAATCGTGGCGGCGGCGGGTCACCGCCGTGTTCCAGGACTTCACGCGGTTCGAGCTGACTCTCAGGGAGAACGTCGTCCCGCGGCAGACCGCGGACGGACGTGACCCCGGGGCGCTCGACGATGCCATCAGAGACGATGCCATCAGAGTGGCCCTGGCCGAGGCGGGCGCGACGGACCTGGCCGGCCTGGACACGCCGCTGGCCAAGGGCTACGCGGGCGGCACCGACCTGTCGGGCGGCCAGTGGCAGCGCGTCGCCCTCGCCCGGGCGCTGGCCTCCGTCCGGCTCGGCGCCGGCCTCGTGCTGCTCGACGAGCCGACGGCGCAGCTCGACGTCCGCGGCGAGATGGAGATCTTCGAGCGGATCCTCGCCGCCACCAGGCAGTGCACGACCATCCTCATCTCGCACCGGTTTTCCACCGTCAGGCACGCCGACCGGATCGCGGTCGTCGAGGACGGCCGGGTCGTCGAGCTCGGCAGCCACGACGAGCTGATGCAGCTGCACGGCCGCTACTGGCGGATGTTCTCGCTGCAGGCGCAGCGGTTCGCCGCCGGGACGCCCGAGGAAGGCGAGGAGGAGGTGACGTTCGATGTCCTCTCATGAGCGGCTGCGCCGGGTCCCGGGCGGCGGCGACGCGCTACCGCCCGGGCTGTCCTCGATGTGGCGGCTGTGCCGCCTGGGGTTCCACTACGAGCCGGCGCTGATGGGCACCGCCTTCGTCCTCGCGCTGGCCGCGGCGCTGCCCGACGCGCTGCTCGCGGTCTGGTTCACGCTGCTCGGCAAGGGCCTGCTCGAGAACAGCCCCGGCCTGCTGTGGTTCGCGATCGCGGCGATCGCGGTCTCCGTCGTGGCGACCTGGCTGCTGCAGACCGTGTCCACCAGGATCCAGCGGCGCTTCAGGGACAAGGTCACGATCGCCCTTGAGTCCCACGTGGCGCGGCTGCAGGCGACCATCGACACGATCGCGCACCAGGAGCGGCCGGAATACCTCGACCGGCTGTACGTGCTCCGGGAGCAGATCTTCACCCTCGACCACATGTACTACTCGGTGTTCTCCACGGCGGGCTGGATCCTGCGGCTGGCCATCACCGTGGCGCTGCTCGCCACCGTGAACCCGGTGCTGATCCTGCTGGTGCTGTTCGCCGTCCCGACGGTCGCGGCCACCTCCTGGCGCCCGGTCGTCGAGCGGACCGCGCAGGAGCGCGGCGCGCAGGCCGACCGGCTGGCGCGGCACCTGTTCACGCTGTCCACCACCGCCTCGCCGGGCAAGGAACTCCGGGCGCTCGGCGTCGGCCCCGCGCTGGCCCAGCGCCGCCGGGCATCCTGGGAACGCTGGTACGGCCCGGTAGGCGCCGCCAGGACACGGTCCGCGGCTTGGTACGCGGCCGGCTGGGCGATCTTCGGCCTCGGCTACACCGGAGCGATCATCCTCGTCACCGCGGGGCCGCACGCGTCGGCCGCGTCGGCGATCCTCGTGCTGACGGCGGGCGCGAGGCTGTCGTCTTACGTCGGCGCCACGGTCAGCGAGATCGGCTTCCTGCGCGGCACCTGGATGGACGGCGCCAGGAGGCTAGCCTGGCTCGAGGACTACGCCGCCGCCGTCGCGCAGGACGCGGACCTGCCCGCCCCCGGCAGCATCACGGAGGGCATCAGGTTCGAGCACGTGACGTTCCGCTACCCGGGGTCTGACCGGGTCGCGC
>NZ_JBARCR010000171.1:0-3248 GCF_049794275.1 Trebonia sp. | reverse complement strand
AGTGGCCGCAGGGCAGCGGGCAGCCGTCGACCTTGACCGCGTACTGCTGCCAGATCGCCAGCACGTCGCGGTAGTGGCGGCCGACGAAGCCGTGCTCGCCCCACAGCGCGAGCAGCGGCGCGGTCACCTTCTCGCCGCGGGCGGCGGACGCGTCGTCGTCGTTCAGGTCGATGGTGGCGGCGGCGCGGTAATCCTCGCAGGAGGCGTGGATCGCGGCCGGGTCGCGGAAGCACCGCACGTACTCGTCCAGGGCTTTCCCGTCGAACGGATGGCCGCCCCTTCTCAGCATGCTCAGCCGGCCGCGGATCCAGCCCTCAGGGTCGGCGCCAAGCAGCTGCTCGGGCAGCGGCTCGGGCTGGGCGAGGAAGAACCAGTGCCAGTAGCCGAGGCCGAACTCCCTGTTGGCGTGGTGGAACGCGTGCCTGGTGGGGACGATGTCCAGCACGGCTATCTTGGTGATGGCGCGGGGGTAGTCGAGGGCCATCCGGTGCGCGACGCGGCCGCCGCGGTCGTGGCCGGCCACCGCGAACTCGTCGAAGCCGAGCTCGCGCATCACGATCATCTGGTCGCGCGCCATGGTGCGCTTGGCGTACCCCTCGTGCCTGGCGCCGCCCGCGGGCTTGCCGCTGTCCCCGTAGCCGCGGAGGTCGGTGAGGACTACCGTGTGGTGTTCGGCGAGGGCGGGAGCGACGTGATGCCACATGACGTGGGTCTGCGGGTAGCCGTGCAGCAGCAGGACCGGGCTGCCGCCCGCCTTGCCGCCGATGAGCGTGTTAATCCTTATGCCGTCCGGTGTCAGGGTCCTGCGCTGGAACAGGCTGGGCAGCGGAACCGTCATGGCACCCTCATCCCCGCCGCGAACCTGACATAATCTCGGGCCAACCACAGCTAATCGGACGGCGTCTTAAGTGACGTGCGAACCTTTATGAGCCGCATCGTCAGTTGCATCGTCAGTTGCATCGTCTGTGCAGAGAGGAACGGGGCGAGATGACGCTACGCAGGGCGGTACTGACCGGGACGGCGGGCCTGGTCATGGTGGTCGCTGCCACGGCTGTTGCCGGGTGCGGGTCGCAGGCGGCCTCCTCTTTGTCTACGAGCCCCTCGGCTACGTCGGGCTCGTCGGGGTCCAACGGGGCGGCAGCTTCTTCTTCCTCGGCGTCGGCGTCGGCCGCCGCGCCGACCGGGCACGCCTCGTCCGCCGCGGTCAACCCGAACGCCACTGCTGCCGGCGGGCCGCCTGGGTGCGCCACCAGGGACCTGAAGGCGACCGTCGGCGTCGCGCAGGGCGCGGCCGGGTCGGTCTACCAGGTCATCGACTTCACCAACATCGGGACCGCCTCGTGCTCGCTGTACGGGTACCCGGGCATCGCGCTCGCGGGCGGGTCGCCGGTAACTCAGATCGGGATGGCGGCTTCGCGGTCGCCGCAGGCCGGGCCCGCGCTGGTCACCCTGAAGCCGGGCGCCGTCGCGAACACGCTGCTGCGGATCACCGAGGCGCAGAATTACCCGACGTCGAAGTGCAGCCCTATGGCGTCGACGTACCTGCAGATCTACCCGCCGAACCAGACCACGCCGATTTACCTGGGGTACAAGTCAACGGGATGTTCGGCCACGGGAGTGAACCTGCTGACGGTGAGCGTGGTGCAGTCCGGGGCTGGCAGCGGGAACTGAGTCTCTGCTTTTCGCTGCGCTTTTTCGCTTAGGTGTGCTATTCCGGGTGAATATCCCTCGGAATAGCACACCTAAGGCTTTTTTGCGATTCGGGACACAGCCTCATGTGGCGCCTGGGTTGATCAGGCGGCCGGGAGGGCGGCGAGGAGGGCGCGGGTCCAGTCGCGGTAGCCGTCCTGGCTGGGGTGGAAGCTGTCGCAGGCGAACTTGCCGGTCCACGGCGGGGTGAACTGCGCGGACACCTCGGCGACCGGCAGGCCGCGGTCCGTGGCGACCTCGTAGATGACCCGGTTGATCCGCGTGATGTACGGCACGCTCATCCGGCCGACGATCCACCAGGACCCGGCGAGCAGCGGCAGGTCGAGCATGACCGTGCGGTCAGGGACCGCCGCGAGCAGCGCGCGCATGTCGCTGAACAGCTTGCCTGGCGCGCTGTAGAGGATGTCGTTGGCGCCGATCCCGCAGGTCACGAGGTCCGGCGTCGTCGGGAGCAGCGGCAGCTGCTCACCTACGACGTCCCGGATCAGCGCGCCGGAGACCGAGAGGTTGAGCACCCGCCAGTGCTGGCCGGTGCGGCGCCGTAGCTGCTGGAGGGCCTGCCCGACATAACCGCCCCGAGGGGCCGGGGCGCCGAGGCCCTGCGCGGTGGAGTCGCCGAGGGCCACCCAGATGGGGCCGGTTTCTTTTCCGGTCTCGAGGTCGTGCAGCAGGCGGTCGTTGTGTGCTCGCCAGTAGGCCGCGAAGGCGACGCAGTCCTCGCGCATCGCCGTCACGCCGTCCGTCCAGCGGCCGAACTTGCCGAACCGAAGGCCCGAGGCCTCGGCGTACTGGCCGCGGGTGAGTACCGACGCCGCGGTCGCGAAGACCTCAACCGGGGACTTCCGGTTGGCCCCGGTGCCCGATATCGCGTTCGCCCAGGCAGGGCGGGACACCGCGGGCGTGCGCTGCATGCTCGGCTCCCCCGTTGGACATTGACGTCGGATGAACGACCGTAAACGAGAATATTGATCAATGTCAACGAAGTGGTAACTGAGAGTCGCGTTCCCGGGTCACCATGACGGAAATCACCATCGTGCCGGGCACGGCGTTCCGGGCGTTGCGCTCTTACGGGCCGCTTGGCGGGGCTTTAGCCGCGGGTGTTGCTGGCTTGGACGATTGCGGCTAGCCGGTCCCTGGGCAGCGCCGGGGTGCGGTGGCCGTCCCTGCCTGTCATGTCCTCGTTGGCGACTAGGGAGTTGAGCACGGCCTCTTCTGTGGCCTGGACGACGGCCTCGAAAAACGGGTCCAGGTTGTTCCACGGGATGAAGGTGAGCTGGTCGTACGGTTGGGCCTTCGCTGTGGCTTTGGCCGCGTCTTTGGCGGCGTTTTTGGCGGCGTTGGGGTTCGGGTCGCCGGAGGTGAGACCGCCGGGGTTCGCGGTGGAGAACGCGAGGAACAGGTCGCCGGAGAAGTGCGAGCCGCTGGTGCCGGTCCTGGCCAGGCCCGAGGTGACGCGCCGGGCGAACGCCTTGCACTGGCTGGGGAACAGCGGGGCGTCGGTCGCGACCACGGCGATGACCGAGCCCGCACCCTGTATC
>NZ_JBARCR010000170.1:0-12439 GCF_049794275.1 Trebonia sp. | reverse complement strand
CGAGGTGCTCGAGGGCTTCCTCAAGCACCTCAGGCTCCGGAACCGCCATCGGGAGCCTCGGCAGCCGCTTCGGGCGCGGGGCTGGCGGCCTCGGCCTCAGCGGGGGCGGCAGGCTCGGCGACCTCGGCCTCGGTCTCGGCCTTAGTCTCGGCGGGGGCGGCAGCCTCGGCGGGCTCAGCCTTGGCCTTGGCCTTAGTCTCGGCCTTGGGCTCGGCGGGGGCGGCAGCCTCGGCGGGCTCAGCCTTGGCCTCGGCCTTAGTCTCGGCCTTGGTCTTGGCAGGGGCGGCAGCCTCGGCGGCCTCAGCCTTGGCCTCCGCGGGGGCGGCAGCCTCGGCGGGCGCAGCCTTCTTTGGCTGGTCCTTCTTCGCCGAGGACCTGGCCGGCCTCGCCGCGGCCTTGGTCTCCTTCGTCGCCTGGCTTTCCTTCACCAGCGACTCGTAGCGCTCTTTCTTTTCCGCCTTCGGCTCGGCGGTCTTCAGCGTGCCCTCGGCACCAGGCTCGCCCTTGAACTTCTGCCAGTCACCGGTGATGGTGAGCAGGTGGCGCACCGGGTCGGTCGGCTGCGCGCCAACCGAGAGCCAGTGCTGGACTCGCTCCGAGTTCACCTCGATGATCGACGGGTCCGCCTTCGGGTTATACCTGCCGATCTCCTCGATGGCGCGCCCGTCTCGCTTGGTACGAGCGTCGGCGACGACGATCCGGTAGTACGGTTCCCGGATCTTGCCCAGGCGCTTTAGCTTGATCTTGACAGCCACGGCTGTGGTCTTCTCCCAGCGAAGTAGGTACGTGCGTCGGGCACCGCCAGCGGGGAATGGCCGGCCGGACCGAGCGGGTGGGCCAGGCCGGCAGACGAGAAGAGGGCGCCGCGCGGCCAAGCGTCAAGAGGCCATTCTGCCAGATCCCGGCGCCCTAGGGGTAATCATGCGACCGCGTCCGGTGCCCCAGGCGGACCAGTCCCCCTGCCAACGCAGGCCGATCACGTTACGTAGTCATTTTTGCTCAAAGCTGGGGTGAATCCCGAGAAACAGTTACATAACGTGCGTTGACTTCACTTGCGGGCGCTCGTAACGTTTGGCTAACTTGTTGACAATCCTGGTTCGCACAGGCGTTCGCAGAGCGTACATAGCTAACCAACAGGCGCGTTCCGTTACGTATGGCATCATCCCGCACGTGGTCACGCGCTACCCGGCGCGCACCCGCGAAGGAGATCTCCAGAACATGACTGACCAGAATGCTCAGCCTGGCCCGGAGAGCAAGCCAGACGCCACCCCGCCGGCCGGCATCCAGTGGCAGACAACACGCTGCTGCCTGAGGCCAAGATCACGGGTGACCTGCTGCCGACCTTCAAGTGAGCGGATGACAGTCCATTGCTTGAGCTAGACCACGTGACGAAGCGGTTCGGCCGCGTCGTCATCGCGGACGACCTGTCATTCTCGGTCAACGCCGGGGACACGGTCGGGATCGTCGGGCCGAACGGCGCTGGCAAGACCAGCCTGTTCGGCCTGATTTCCGGTGACCTGTCCCCGGACGCCGGCCACGTCAAGTTCGCCGGGCGCGACATCACCCGGCTCGACTCGGCCGGCCGGTGCCGGCTCGGCATCGGGCGGACCTACCAGGTCCCCCGCCCGTTCGCCGGCATGACGGTGTTCGAGAACGTCCTGGTCGCCGCGCAGCAAGGCGGCGGCCTGCGCCGCAAGGCCAGCTACGGGGCCGCCGCCGACGCGCTGGAGCGCACCGGGATAGCCGGCGAGGCCAACGTGCCCGCCGGCCGGCTCGGACTGCTCCAGCGCAAGCGCCTGGAGATCGCCCGCGGGCTGGCGACCGGGCCGACTCTGCTGCTGCTCGATGAGGTGGCCGGCGGGCTCACCGACCCGGAAGTGACGGTGCTCGTCGAGATCGTCCGCGGCATCAACGCCCAGGGCATCGCCGTGATCTGGATCGAGCATGTGGTGCGCGCGCTGACCTCCCTGGTCAGCAGGCTCACCTGCCTGTACGGCGGCCAGTTCGTCGGCGACGGCGACCCGGCCAGCGTGCTCGCCAACCCGAAGGTCCGCGAAATCTACCTGGGCGTCGAGGTCACCGCGGAGCAGTTGGAGGCCGAGGCCGGCGATGAGCTGGCCGGGACGTCCGGGACGTCCGGGGCCGTCGAGCCTGACGGGAGCGGCACGTGAGCACACCCGCGAACGAGCCGCCCGCCGCGCAGCAGGGCGCACCGCTGCTGGACGTGCGCGACCTCATCGTGCACCACGGCCAGCTGCGTGCCCTGTCCGGGATCTCGCTGCGGGTGTTTCCCGGTGAGGTCTACGCGATCATCGGCGCGAATGGCGCCGGCAAGTCGACGCTGCTGCGCACGATCGCCGGGCTGCACCACCCCACCGAGGGGTCGATCGTCTACGACGGCAGGGACGTGACCGGCTTGCGGCCCGAGAAGCGGGCCACCGCGGGCATCGTGATGGTGCCCGAGGGCCGCCGCCTGTTCCCGTCGCTGACGCTCGAGGAGAACCTGCAGGTCGGCGCGACCTTCGCGCGTTCTGGTCCGTGGACCATCGAGAAGGTCTACGACCTGTTCCCCTGGATGAAGGAACGCCGCCGCCAGAAGACCTCGCAGATGTCCGGCGGCGAGCAGCAGTCCGTCGCCATCGGCCGGGCGCTCGTCGCGAACCCGCGGGTGCTGCTGCTCGACGAGCTGTCGCTCGGCCTCGCTCCGGTCATCATGCGGCGGATCTACGGCATGCTGCCGCAGATCCTGTCGTCCGGGGTGACCGTGCTGCTCGTCGAGCAGGACGTGAGCCAGGCGCTGCGCGTCGCGACCCATCTGCAGTGCCTGCTCGAGGGCCACAGCACGCTCGAAGGGCGGCCCGCCGACGTCACCGCGGCGCAGGTGGAGGCCGCCTACTTCGGTACGGGCAATGCAGGCCAGGGCCTACTGGAAAAAGGGAGCACTGCAACGGCCGACGGCATTCCCGAGGGGAGTGAAGCCTGATGGGCTGGGTCAACGCCATCATCCAGGGCATCTTGACCGGCGGTCTCTACGCGTTGTTCGCGTGCGGGCTTTCCCTGATGTTCGGCGTCATGAAGTTGGTGAACCTCGCGCACGGCGACCTCGCCGTGGTCGCGGCCTACATCGGCATCGGGGTCATCGCGGTCATTCACATCCCGTTCCTGTGGTCCGTCCCCATCGTGGTGGCGATCATGGCGGCGCTCGGCTACGTGCTGCAGCGGTCGCTGTTCCAGTCAGCCATCACCCGCGGCGAGCTCACCACGCTGATCGTCACGTTCGGCCTGTCGATCGTGATCGAGAACGGCCTACTGCAGTTCTTCACGGCCAACAACCGCGGCATCGGCACCGGATCCTCCCTGATCAGCTCCTCGTTCTCGATCGGCGCCGGGCTGCAGATCGCCTGGCTCGACGTCGTGATCTTCGTGCTCGCCGTCGTCGTGCTGCTCAGCCTGCAGTACTTCCTGTCCTCTTCCAAGTACGGGCGGCTCATCCGCGCCGCCGCCGACGACAGGGAGGCGGCGCAGCTGTCCGGGGTCGACTACCGGCACGTGTTCGGCATCGCCGCCGCGCTGGCATTCAGTACCGTGGCGCTGGCCGGCATCGCCTACGGAATGACCACGGTCGTTTCCCCGACCACGGGAACCGACACGATCCTGCTGCTCGCGTTCGCCACGGTGGTGATCGGCGGACTCGGCTCGCTGTGGGGCACCCTGGTCGGCGGCATCGTCCTCGGCGTCGCCCAGCAGATCGGCGCGCAGATCAACATCTCCTACGAACTGCTCGCCGGTTACATCGTCTTCCTGGCCGTGCTGGTGATCCGGCCGCAGGGTCTCACCGCGCGGAGGTCGCAGTCATGAGCGTGACCACAGGCGCCACCGTACGTTCGGAAGAAAACCTCAAAGTCACCAGGTCGCGGAGAAACGTGGCGTGGACCGGCCTCGGCGCGTTCGTCGTGGTCGTCGTGCTCGCGCTGTTCCCTTACATCGTGTACTCGGGCACCACCGCGATCATGGTGCAAGGACTCATCGTGCTGACGCTCGCCAGCATGTGGAACCTGCTCGCCGGGTACGCCGGCCTGGTGTCGGTCGGCCAGCAGGCCTTCTTCGGGCTCGGCGCGTATTTCGTGCTGATCCCGGCGACGCACGGGCTGTCGCCGTTCCTCGCGCTGCCCATCGCGGCCGTCGGCGCGGGGGTCGTGGCGTTCCCGCTGTGGTGGCTGGTCTCCCGGCTGCGCCTCGGGTACTTCGCGATCGCCACCTGGGTGCTCGCCGAGGCCGTCGCGCTGTTCATCGAGCAGATCCAGTCCATCGGCGGCGGCACGGGCATGCCGCTGCCCGGCTTCGCCGGAATGGACCCGACGCTGCTCGCCGCGTACACATACTGGGCGGCGCTCGTCGTCGCGGTGCTGGCCATCGCCGCCGTGTACTTCCTGCTGCGGTCCAGGCTCGGCCTCGTGCTCACCGCGATCAGGGACGACGAGACCGCGGCGCGCACATCTGGCGTCAAGGTTGGCCTGGCGCGGCTGCTGGTCTTCGTCGTCGCCGCTGCCGGGTGCGGCGCTGCCGGAGGCGTGCTCGCGATCGACCAGCTGCAGGTCGTGCCCGGCACCTCGGGCGGCGTCTTCAGCGTGCAGTGGACGGCCATCATGGCGTTCGCGACCATCATCGGCGGGCTGGGCACGATCGAAGGCCCGATCCTCGGGACCGCCGTGTACATGATCCTGGAGCAGACGCTGCAGTCCTACAACGCCTGGTACCTGATCATCCTGGGACTGGTGGCCATCGGTATCGCGCTGTTCGCGCGGCGCGGCCTGTGGGGCCTGGTGGACGACAGGTTCAACGTCCGGCTGTTCCCCGTCGGCTACTACCTCTGGTCGCCAGGCGAACGACGGCGGCGGCCAGGGCGGCAGGCCAAGGGCACGGCGGGCGTCGCCGGCTAACCGGCCCCGGCGCTTGGAGACTCGAACCGAGCTAAATGTGTTTTTCCGGGTGAATATGCCACGGAAAAACACATTTAGGCGCCGACGAGGTTACGGAACGGGTGATTGACTCCCTAGACGCTTGCCACTCGCGCCAGAATTGAGCGGTTATGAGGGGGGATGTTCGCTAGTGATCATTAGCGTCTCACCATGGAGGCGACCCCATGCCCCTTCTCCCTCGAAGCCGGCGCTCCAGG
The DNA here is from genome assembly GCF_049794275.1 of Trebonia sp. NCBI lineage: Bacteria > Bacillati > Actinomycetota > Actinomycetes > Streptosporangiales > Treboniaceae > Trebonia > Trebonia sp. Next base: position 7,263 of record NZ_JBARCR010000170.1, on the reverse strand, counting down.
TACGGGGCCGGCGCGGTTCTGGTGGCGCTGCCGCTGGCAGTCGCGACGGTCATCCTGCCGGGGCCGTGGTCCCGCGCCGGAACCACGACCCCGATGGCCGGGACCGCGCCAGCCAGCGCGCCGACGCAAAACGCCGGGCAAGCGGCGCCCACCGTGAACTGGGCACTGGACGGCACCGCGACCGCGACGACCGCCGAATCAGCGAACCCGGCACCGAACGCCATCGACGGTAATGCGGGCACCGACTGGTGCACGTCCGGCTGGACCGGCACGCTGACCGTCGACCTGGGCCAGGTCCGGTCGCTGTCCGACCTCGGGATCACCCTGGACGCGGCGAGTCCGTCCGCGTCGGCCACCATCGAGCTGGCGTCCACGGCCGGCGACTGGCAGCAGATCCGCGCGCTGAAGGACGTGGCACTCGACCCGGGCAGCCCGATGTACCTGCCGCTGCCCGCTGGCAGCACGGCGCGGTACGCGGAGCTCACGGTCTACAGCGACACCGGCGCGGACGTGTGCGTCGGGGAGTTCCGGGCGTACGGCGGTGACCCGGCCGCGGCCGGGATGGACCTCGGGACGGACCTGTCGTTCACGCCGCAGGAACTCGCGGCGGGCGCGCAGTTCAGCTACAACGGCAAGCCGGGGACGCCCGTGACGATCATGCGCGACGCTGGCTCGAACTACGTGCGGATGCGACTGTGGGTGAATCCGCCCGCCGGCTACAGCGACCTGGCGGTGGATCTCGCGCTCGCGAAGCAGGTGCGCGCCGCGGGGATGAAGATCTACCTAGACATCATGTACTCGGACTTCTGGGCCGACCCGACCAAGCAGAACATTCCCGCCGCCTGGGCGGGGCAGGACCTGTCCCAGCTCACGTCCACCGTGCGGTCCTACACCCAGCAGGTGATATCGGCGTTCGCGGCGCAGGGCACGCCGGCGGACATGGTGTCGATCGGGAACGAGATCAGGAACGGGATCCTGTGGCCGGCCGGCGAGATCAACTGCGCCAGCGGGGCCGGCTGCGGCGGCTGGGCGAACCTCGCGCAACTGCTCAAGGCGGGCGTGGCCGGGGCCGAGGCGGGCAACCCCGCGGGTCACAAGCTGCTGATCATGATGCACTACGACCAGGGCGCGGACCCCACGGACAGCGCGGCGTTCTACTCCACGCTCGAGTCCAACGGCGTGCCCTTCGACGTGATCGGCCTGTCGTACTACCCAGTGCTCTCCGAGCCGGCGATCTCCGGGCTGAAGGCCAACGTGGACGGCCTCGCCACCGAGTTCCGCAAGCCGATCGTGATCGCCGAGACCCAGTATCCGTGGACGCTGGCGAACGGCAATTCGCCGCCCGGCGACAGCACGGGAGACTTCGCCTGGGAAACCAGCCAGATCGAGCCCGGCTACCCGGCGACGCCTGGCGGCCAGCTGTCATTCGTGACCGACGAGCTGTCCATCCTCGCGACGGCGCCCGACGGCCTGGGAGCCGGTCTCTTCTACTGGGCGCCGGACTGGATCCCCGGCGTCCCGTGGGAGCCGGGTACCGGCATCGGCTCGCCGAACGTCAACATGACCCTGTTCAACTTCGAAGGCGCCGCCCTCCCGTCGGCGGGCATCTTCCAGAACCCGGCGGCGATCTGCGAACGGGAGGCCCCAGCCAGCGTCCCCTGCGTCATCGGCGGCTAACGGCTCTCGCGGCCTCCCCGGCGATTTGTTCCTGTTTTCTGTCGTCAGAACGACAGAAAACAGGAACAAACTGGTAAGAGGTCAGCGGAGAGGAGCAAACGCGTGGCAGTCCACGACAGTGCCGGGGTGACCACGGTCGCCGAGGCTTACCTGCGCGTGCTGAAGGATCGCGGCGTCAGCCGGCTGTTCGTGAACGCGGGCACCGACTTCGCGCCCCTCGTCGAGGCGTACGCTCGCCAGAAGCAATCGGGACTGGATTTCCCCGAGCTGGTCGTCTGCGCGCACGAGAACCTCGCCATCTCGATGGCGCACGGCGCCTACCTGGGTGACGGGCGCGTCCAGGCGGTCATGCTGCACACCAGCGTCGGCACGGCCAACGCGGTCTGCGGCGCGCTCAACGCGGCGACGGATCGCATCCCCATCCTGCTCACCGCGGGCCGTAGCCCGCTGTTCGAGGATTCCGTGCTCGGGTCGCGTGACGGGGGCATCCACTGGGCGCAGGAGATGTACGACCAGGCGTCCATGGTGCGCGAGCTGGTCAAGTGGGACTACGAGCTGCGCGATGGCGTGCAGGTCGCCGCTGTCGTCGACCGCGCTATCGACATCGCCATGACGGTGCCGCGGGCACCGGTGTACCTGTCACTGCCGCGGGAGGTCCTCGCCAGGAACGCCCACGGCGACGCGCCTCCGCCGCGCAGCGCGACGCCCAGCGATGCCGCGCCAAGCGCCGACACGGTCGGCCGACTCGCGGACCTGCTGGCCGGCGCGAGCTTCCCTGTCTTCGTCACCGCGGCGTCGGGAACCGACCCTGCCACGGCGACGCTGCTCGGGCAGTTGTGTGACGAGTACTCGATCGGCGTCCTCGAGTCCGGATCGCGCCGCTACAACGTCGCCGCGAGCCATCCGCTGCATCTCGGCTACGATCTGCGCGCGGCGGCGGACGCCGACGTGCTGTGCTTCCTTGACATGGACGTGCCGTGGATCCCGGCGAGGGCCACGCCGCCGGACGACGCCATCGTCGTGCAGTGCGGGCCGGATCCGCACTTCACCCGGTACCCGATTCGCACGCACCGGTCGGACCTGTCGGTCACCGCCAGCGTCGAGAACCTTCTCGCGGCCCTGGCGGCCGCCCTGCCCGGTCGAAGCGCCCGGATAGACAAGCGGCGGCGCGCGGCCATCGAGCGCGCCGCGGCGGACGTTCGATCCCAGACCAGCGAACGGCTGGCCGCGGCGGCACGCGCGGATGGCCCGATCACCAAGACCTTCATGAACTGGGCGCTCGCTCAGGTGCTGCCGCGCGAGCAGGACGCCTCCGTTGTCAGCGAGTACTGGGCGCGCCCCGAGCTGCTGCCGGACGGCGGCCCGCAGAGCTTCTTCGGGACTCCGCCGGCCGGCGGCCTTGGCTGGGGACTGCCCGCAGCCATCGGCCTGAAGCTGGCCCGGCCTGAACGCACCGTCATCGCCGCCGTCGGTGACGGCGCCTACCTGTTCGCCAACCCGGCCGCATGCCACCACGCGATGGCGATGCACGATCTCCCTGTGCTGACGGTCATCTGCGCAAACCGCAAGTGGACCGCGGTTCAAGGCTCCGCTCTGGGCATGTACCCGGCCGGTCACGCGGCTGACGCCGGTCAGCTAAGCCCGCTGGCCGAACTCGGGCCGGCGGTCGCGTTCGAGCAGTACGCGGCGGCCTCGGGCGGATACGGCGAGGCCGTCGACGATCGCCGGGACTTGATCCCGGCACTCGGCAGAGCGCTGCACGCGGTCCAGGCCGAGCACCGGCAGGCCGTGGTGAACGTCTCCTGCGCGGACTGAGCCGGACACGATCGGAGGTCATGGCTCATGCGGGTGGCCGTTATCCGGCATGACGACGTGGATTCCGCGGGCTTCGTCGGCGAGGCGTTCGAGGCGCGCGGAGCGGAGTTCGACGTCCGCGTGTTCCCCGGCGGTTCGCTGCCCGCGCTCGACGGCGTCGAGCACGCCATCGTGCTCGGGTCTTACTCGTCGGTCAACGACGACGACGCGTGGATCGCCGAGGAGCTGGACTGGCTGCGGCGGGCGGACGCGGCCGGGGTGCCGGTGCTCGGCGTCTGCTTCGGCGGCCAGGCGCTGTGCGCCGTGTTCGGCGGGCGGGTCGAGAAGATGGACCGCGAGGAGATCGGCTGGGCGGTCATCGACACCTCCGACGCGGACCTGGTGCCGGCCGGGCCGTGGCTGGAGTTCCACGGCGACCGGTGCCTGCCGCCGCCCGCGGCGAGGGTGCTGGCGCGCAACGAGATAGCGGTGCAGGCGTTCTCGGTCGGGCGGCACCTGGCGGTGCAGTTCCACCCGGAGTGCGACGGGGCGCAGCTCAAGCGCTGGCTGGACGGCGGGGACCTGGGGCACGTCAGGAGCGCGGGGGTGGACCCGGATCAGCTCCTGGCGCGGACCATCCGCGAGGAGGCCGCCGCACGCGAGCGAGCGGACCGGCTAGTCGCCGGGGCGCTGCGGATCGCCGCGGCTAGTCCTCCGCCACGGACCTGATGATCCTGCGCGTACCACCTCTAGCTCTCGCGCCACTGGCTGCCCATTGCGCGATTGCGGGCGCGGCAGCACATTTAGTCTGTGCCGGGATCACTTTTCACGATCGAGCCGGAGGACCGGGTAGTCATCACCGGTGCCTCCGGGTTCATCGGGTCCGCTGTCGTCAGAGCGGTCCAGGCGAAAGGCGCGCGCGTAATCGCGATGGTCGAGCCGGGGGCTGACCACCGCAACCTCGCGGCCTGCGACGCGGAACGGGTCGTGGCGGATATCCGGGATCCGGCCGCTGTCAGGGCCGCCTGCGCGGGCGCCCGCTTCGTGTTTCACCTGGCCGCCATCTACCGCTTCTGGGCACGTGACCCCCGCGTCTTCTACGACGTCAACGTCGGAGGGACGCTCAACGTGCTCGACGCGGTTCTGGCGTCGGGGTGCGAGCGGCTGGTGTTCACGTCCACTATCGGCGTACTCAGCGGCGTGAAAAGCCGGGACGGCAGCCCGTCGGACGAGACACGCTATCCCGACCTGGCCCAGTTGCGCGGGTCCTACAAGGGGTCCAAGTTCGTCGCTGAGCACGAGGTGCTGCGGGCCTGCGCCCAGGGGCTCGACGCCTGCCTCGTCTTGCCGACTTTCCCGCTCGGCCCCGGCGACACCGGCCCCACGCCGACCGGCAGGGTCGTGCTCGACTACCTCAACGGCAAGATGCCCGCGTTCACGGACACCGCGATGAACGTCGTGCATGTCGACGACCTAGCTAGCGGACACGTCGCGGCCCTCGAACGCGGCGGCCGGGGCCGCAGCTACATCCTCGGCGGCGAGAACCTGTCGATGCTGGCCATCCTCCAGGCACTCGCCGACTGCACCGGCCTGCCGATGCCCCGGCTGCAAGTCCCGCTCAGCCTGGTCCTGGCGGCCGGCGCCGCCTCCACCCTGGTCCAGGGCCGGCTCCTCCGTCAGGAGCCCCGCGTGCCGTTCGAGGCCGCGCGCATGTCGGCAGCCAAGATGATCTTCAGCGACGAGCGAGCGCGCACCGAGATCGGCCATACCTCGCGGCCAGCGCGCGAGGCCATCACGGAATCCGCACGCTGGTTCGCCGACAACGGCTACGTGGCAGCGCGTCGCCGCGCCGACATCAAGTGGCGCGCCTAGGGGCACCGATGCGTGATCCGGCGGTCTCCGGGAGAATGTAAAGCGTGTTGCTCGCAGAACTCGCTGAGGTGTCTCGCGCCGTTGCGGGTACGCCCGCCCGGCTCGGGAAGATCGACGCGCTTTCCGCGGCGCTCCGGGCGGCCACGCCGGAAGAAGCACCCGTCGTCGTCGCCTACCTGTCCGGTGAACTGCTGCAGCGCCAGATCGGCGTCGGGTGGGCGGCGCTGCGGTCGGCACCGCCGCCGGCGGACACGCCGTCGCTGACGGTCGGCGACGTGGACGAGGCGTTCAGCAGGATCGGGGCGCAGAGTGGCAAGGGGTCGGCGGCCGAGCGGAAGCGGCTCATCGGGGAGGTGCTGGGCGCCGCGACCGACAGTGAGCAGTACTTCCTCGTGCGGCTGCTCTCCGGGGAGCTGCGCCAGGGCGCGCTCGACGGGGTGATGACCGAGGCCGTGGCGCGAGCCGCTGACGTTCCAGTGGCGCAGGTGCGGCGGGCGGTGATGCTGCGCGGGTCGCTGCCCGCGGTGGCCGGGGCGGCGCTGAGCGGCGGGAGCCCGGCGCTGGCCGGGTTCGGGCTGCTGGTCGGGCAGCCGCTGAAGCCGATGCTGGCCGCGAGCGAGCCGTCCATCGAGGAGGCGCTCGCCAAGATAGGCGGGCCGGCCGCCGTGGAATGGAAGCTCGACGGCATCCGGATCCAGGCGCACATTGCCGGCGACGGCAGCATCCGGCTGTTCACCAGGACGCTCGACGACATCACGGCCCGGCTGCCCGAAGTGGTCGCCGCGCTCGCCGCGCTGCCGGTGCGCGGCGCGGTGTTCGACGGCGAGCTGATCGCGCTGCGGCCGGACGGCCGGCCGTATCCGTTCCAGGACACCTCCGCGCGGGCGGCGAGCGGCGCGGCGCCGGAAAACCCGGTGCCGCTGTCGGTGTTCCTGTTCGACGTGCTGCACCTCGACGGCGCGGACCTGATCGACTTGCCTGACGAGCAGCGCCACGAGGCGCTCGGCAAGGTCGTCCCGGCCGCCATGCTCATGCCGCGGCTGGTGACCGGCGACGCGGACGAGGCCACGGCCTTCTTCAAGGACGCGGTCGCCCGCGGCCACGAGGGCGTGGTGGTCAAGGCGCTGACCGCGCCGTACGCGGCCGGGCGGCGCGGCGCCGGATGGATCAAGGTGAAGCCGCGGCACACGCTGGACCTGGTCGTCCTCGCGGTCGAGTGGGGCCATGGCCGCCGCCAGGGCTGGCTGTCCAACCTGCACCTGGGCGCCCGCGACCCGGTGACCGGCGGCTGGGTGATGCTCGGCAAGACGTTCAAGGGCCTCACCGACGAGCTGCTCACCTGGCAGACCGAACGGCTGCTCGAGCTCGAGGACCACCGCGACGACTGGACCGTGTACGTAAGGCCCGAGCTCGTCGTCGAGATCGCCTTCGACGGCGTGCAGCGCAGCCCGCGTTACCCCGGCGGCGTCGCGCTGCGCTTCGCGCGGGTGCTCCGCTACCGCGAGGACAAGCTAGCCGCCGAGGCGGACACGATCGACTCGGTCCGCGCCATCGCGGCGGACTGAACCCGGCTACTTCTTCTTCTTGTTGTTGCGCTTGCCGAAGGCGGCCGGGACGTTGCCCTGGGGCAGGCCGCCGCCGGGGAACTGCGGCAGCGCCGACGGGCCGCCGCGGAAACCGGCGAAGCCGTTGTCGCCGCCCTGACCGCCAGCCGCCCCGGCGGCCTGCGCGTCGCGCAGCATCTCCGCCAGCTCCTCCATCGAGGCCGGCGGCTGCTGGGCCTGGGCCTGAGCCTGGTCCTGGGCGGCCTGCTGGTCGCCACCCTGACCACCCTGACCACCCTGGCCACCCTGACCACCCGGGCCGCCGCTCGACGCGGCCAGCGCCGCCTTGCGCGGGTCGCCGCTCCTGCGCTTGCCC